>NZ_JAUMIO010000011.1:89029-123642 GCF_032905925.1 Pectobacterium sp. HCp5_1 | reverse complement strand
AAGAGTCGTAACGGGATACCAGATCAAGAGCCTGTCCAATGTGCATAAAAAAATCCGGAAACGGGTGAGCATTTCCGGATTTTTACACAGCCACTGGATCGGTCAACCGATCCTTAACTGATCAGCATTACGGCCAAATGCTGGGGCTTTTTACTTATGACTTAGCGCATTATTGGCCGGCGATAGCAACCGCTTTACCGATGGCATCGGGGATCACGTCGCCGTGCCCTTTACCGAGGAACAGAATAAAGTCGGCTTTTGTGCCTTGTTCGTTGAGCTGTGCGACCAGCGCTGTTGCTCTTTCCACCATTTTTCTTTGGCTGAGACGCTCTGCGCGCTTTTCATCAACAGGTTTACCCGCCTGCGTTTTGGCTGGCTCATCTTCATTTGCCCCTGCCGTGACGGTAATGGATTGTGGCGATGTAGCGAGCAGCGGCGTTCTTGCCGGAATCACAACGCCATTTCCCCACCAGATAGACGGGCTTGCGGCAACATAACGCTGGAAAGATTCGGTGTGGTTAAAAAGCGTATAGAGCGTAAACAGACCACCGAAAGAGTGCCCGGCCAGCGTTTGTTTTTGCTTATTCACGGCGTAGTTCGCTTCAATCCAGGGTTTTACCGTGGATTGCAGGAATTGATAAAACGTCTCCGCTTCGCCGCCTGCGGCAAAATCTGGGTCGGTGAGCGTTGTCGGTGGCGTGTAGTCACGCGTTCTGGCGGGAACATCGTAAGGCTTATCGATCGGATAACCCACGGCGACAATCAGCGGTGCCGCGCCATTTTTTGCGTTATAGCTATTTACGGCAACGGGAAACTGAGCATTGCCATCCAGCATATACAGAACCGGATAACCGCCTTCAGGTGCCGGTTGGCGGGGAAGTGCGATGAAAAGCCGATAGGCATGCTGCGCATCGCTTTTCATCTCAATTTGCCTGATCTCAAATTGAGCTTTTGCTTGTTCGGTCATATCAGGAATAGTGGGCTGCGCCCGAACAGGCAACATGCCAGAGGCAGATACCATCATAGAAAATACAATCATAGGAAAATAGCGCATGTGATGGGGCTTATATAGGAGGCAGAAGCGTAACGTGAAGTGATGATAATAAATCGCGTTATCGTTAGCAGCTTTTTATTGTGCTTATGATGAGATGACATCGAAATGGCCGCCTGTTTTTTCTTACCTTTGGCGTCTTTTTCAGCGGTTAATCGGATAACCGGATTTAGCCGTTGACACTGCGAATCGGGTTTCATATTATGCGACGCGTTCGCACAGTACTTGCTTTCACGGTGATGCTGTAAGATACGGGGCTATAGCTCAGCTGGGAGAGCGCTTGCATGGCATGCAAGAGGTCAGCGGTTCGATCCCGCTTAGCTCCACCAAACACTCCCTCTGTTTGGTTGATTATCACGAACATTCCACACGTTGTGGGGCTATAGCTCAGCTGGGAGAGCGCTTGCATGGCATGCAAGAGGTCAGCGGTTCGATCCCGCTTAGCTCCACCAAATCATCGCATTACTTCTTATTTCATTCCGTTTTTTCAATTTCTCCCTATCCAATTAACGTTTTTCATTTGCTTAATACGTTTGTCAGCGATTCCCTGTAAACCATTATTTATAAACGATTTTTTGTAAATCATTCTTTGTAAACGACAGTTGGCTGCCTTCATTTTTGAAGACAACCAAACCGTTATCGCTTAAGCCTCTTCCGGGAGTCTTGGCGTCCAGTCTATTGGTGACAGCCCTTGTTGTTCCAAAAGCTGATTAGCCTGCGAAAAATGCTTACAGCCCAAGAAACCGCGGTGGGCAGATAGGGGGGAAGGGTGCGGTGATTTCAGAATATGGTGACGCTGCTGATCGATGATGTTGCCTTTTTTCTGTGCATGCGAGCCCCATAGCAGAAAGACCAGACCTTCCCGCTGCTCATTCAATGCCGCGATGACGCGGTCAGTAAACGTTTCCCAGCCCAAGTTAGCATGCGAGTGTGCCTGTCCTGCTTCAACGGTTAATACCGTGTTGAGCAGTAAAACGCCTTGCTCCGCCCAGCTTTGTAGAAAACCATGCCGTGGAATTTCAAATCCAGGGATGTCGCTCGCTAATTCTTTATAAATATTGCCCAGAGAAGGCGGAGCGGGTACGCCAGGACGTACCGAGAACGACAGTCCGTGTGCCTGATTTGGGCCGTGATAGGGATCTTGTCCCAGAATGACGACTTTGACCTGATGCAGTTCGGTAAAGCGGAACGCGTTGAAAACATCCTTCTGCGGAGGATAGATAGTTTTACCCGCTGCGCGTTCTTTCCCAACGAATTCAAGGGTGTTAATGAAGTAAGGCTGCTGCTTTTCTTGTGCCAGCACGTCATGCCAGGTGAGAGAGGTCGCCATCATGCACTCTTTTTTTACAGGTTGAATGGTGTTGCGGGTAGCTTACCGATCTATCGTGCCGAGGTAAAACCGTAACCGTTGCTGTCGAAATGAAAACGCCTTTTTTGAAAAAAAATTGAAAATTTACAAAAATATTTGTAATTCGGTGCCTTGGTAAAATTGATATAAAACAATAAATTGCCTTCGTGTGGTTAAGTGGTGGGGTTTTAAAATTGATTTAAGTCAAGGATGTCCCGTTATCAGGCTGGTATATAAGGAGGTAGATACAAACAGTTTTATACGATCGTTACGAAATCTGGCCGTTTTTAACTAAAACCGTTTTTAACTCAGTCAGTTTTAACTAAGTCAGTTTTTAACTACGTTCGTTTTTAACTAAGACAATAACACGCCGTTTTACGGAGGCAATTATGGTTACTGGTATTCAAATCACCAAGGCTAACGACAGCGCGCTGATCAATTCTTTCTGGTTGCTGGATGAAGAAAAATCACAGGCGCGTTGCGTGTGTGCTAAATCGGGTTATAGCGAAGATCAAATCGTTCCGGTGAGCGATCTGGGTCAGATCGAGTATCGTGAAATTCCGCTGGAAATCAAACCTGAAGTGCGTGTGGAAGGCGGTCAACACCTGAACGTAAACGTTCTGCGCCGTGAGACGCTGGAAGATGCCGTTAAGCATCCGGAAAACTATCCGCAGCTGACTATCCGCGTATCTGGCTACGCTGTGCGTTTCAACTCACTGACGCCAGAGCAGCAGCGCGACGTTATCGCTCGTACTTTTACCGCAAGCCTGTAAGTTGTTACTCAAGCCTTAACAAAAAGGGAGCCGAAGCTCCCTTTTTTATGTCTCTATTTTATAGAAATTTTATTCAGCAGACGGTTCGTCGGTTTTCTGCGTTGGTTGACGACGTTTACCAATATTTTTAGCATCGCGATGACGAACTTTTACCTTAACTTTTTCTTTTTCCTTCTCTTTTTTCTCTTGTCGCTTAGCCAGCACTTTTTTCGACGGTTTCCCCGTCGTTTTGGCGCTTGGCGCTTTAGTCGCCGGGCGAAGTTCTTCAATGACGCGCGGTTTTAGCGGTTCATTCAAGTAGCGACTGATTTTTCCCAGCAGCAGATGGTCGTGCGCTTCAACGAAAGAGATAGCACAGCCTTTACGACCGGCGCGGCCAGTACGGCCGATACGGTGAAGGTAAGTATCGGCTGTGCGCGGTAAGTCGAAGTTAAATACGTGGCTGACATCGTCAATATCAATACCGCGCGCGGCGATATCGGTTGCCACCAGCACGTTGACACGCCCGTCGCTCAGACGTTTGATCGCCTCATTACGTTTGGCCTGCACCATTTCGCCTTCGAGATAGCAGGAGTTAATGCCCGCTTCACGCAGCCAGGCAACCAGCTCATGCACACGCTCACGCTTGCGTACAAAGACGATAGAACGCGTCACATCCGGCTGTTTTAACTGGTGGCAGAGTAGCGCCGTTTTGTGTTTGAGATCGTCAGCGCGGTAATACCATTGCAGAATTTTTTTACGTTCCCGACGCGATGGGTCGGATTCGATTTCAACGGGTTCGTTGAGCAAGCGCTCGGCGAAATCTTTGATCGCGTCCCCTTCCAGCGTCGCAGAAAACAGCATCGTTTGCTTGCGCCAGCGGGTTTCTCCAGCGATGTGTTCAATATCCTGAGCGAAGCCCATATCCAGCATTCTGTCTGCTTCATCCAGAATCAGTGTTTCTACCGCGCGGCAATCGAAGTTTTCTTCTTTAATATATTGCAGCAGACGGCCCGTCGTCGCGACGACGATATCCTGATTTTCACTGAAGACTTCCGCGTGGTTCATGTAGGCCACGCCGCCGGTGATCGTGGCGATATCCAGGTGCGTATGCGCTGCAAACGCTCGCGCCTGATCGGCTACCTGCATGGCGAGTTCACGGGTTGGCGTGAGGATCAGAATACGAGGTGGACCCGATTTTTTACGAGGGAAATCGATAAGATGCTGCAAAACCGGCAGCAGATAGGCGGCGGTTTTACCTGTTCCTGTTGGCGCGGAGCCCAGTACGTCGCGGCCTTCCATCGCCGGAGGGATCGCCTCAGCTTGAATCACGGTCGGGCGCTCGTAGCCCATGTCGCGCAAGGCGTCTAACAGGCTTTCATCAAGATCAAGCTCGGAAAAATTGGTTACAGTCATGGTCTACCTCTATTTGGGGCGCCGATTATAGACGGATTGGCCGGTTTCTTCACCTGTTTAAGCAGACATCGGCACTTTTCCTGTACTGATGTTTCACCTATGCTACTGCGGTTTACGTTTGGAATCTTATTTTCATGAGTCATCAGGCTGATAATAAACTGACACTGCGTCGGGATGGATTTACCTTCAAGCAATTCTTTGTGGCGCACGATCGTTGTGCCATGAAGGTGGGAACCGACGGCATTTTGCTGGGTGCCTGGACGCCGGTGTCTTCAGCCACACGGATTCTGGATATTGGCAGCGGCTCCGGCCTTCTCGCGCTAATGCTGGCGCAACGTTCTGAACCGCATGTTCCGATTGATGCCGTCGAACTGGATAGCGCCGCCAGCGATCAGGCGAAAGAAAACGTTGCTGCCTCGCCATGGGCTGACAGAATCACGGTGTATGCTGAGGATATCGTCAGTTTTGCTGAGACGCGAAGCGCCACCTATTCGTTGATTATCAGTAACCCTCCATATTTCCCGCCGGGGATCGCGTGCGGGTCAGCTCAGCGCGATCAGGCTCGTTATACCACCTTGTTAACCCATGAAGCGCTGTTGCGCTGTGTTCATCAACTGCTGATGCCTGAAGGGCTTTTCTGCGTGGTGCTGCCGGTTCAGGTTGCTGAGCATTTTATTCCGCTGGCGCAGCAGCACAATTGGCACGTTCACCAGCAGCTTCACGTATCGGAGCAGGAAGATAAACCTGCGCATCGCGTTTTGCTGGCGCTGTCTCGTCAGGAAAAAGAATGTGCGAATTCCTCACTGGCCATTCGTGATGCCGAAAGATGCTACTCGACTGATTTTCAGCGGCTGACAAAAGATTTTTATCTCTTTATGTAGATGGCAGACGCCTTGTAGCGGCGTCCGCCTTTTCTGAGCGAACTATTTTTCTATGAGCTACGGCACCAGAATGGTGGGGGTTGGGGTGTCGAACTGCTCTGGGTAGTCCAGTGTGTAATGTAGCCCGCGGCTTTCTTTTCTTTCCAGCGCACAGCGGACGATGAGTTCGGCGACCTGCACCAGATTACGCAGTTCCAGTAAATTGTTGGAAATACGGAAGTGGGCGTAGTACTCATTGATTTCCTGCTGAAGCAGTTGGATGCGACGTTGTGCCCGCTCCAGTCGCTTAGTCGTCCGCACGATCCCAACGTAGTCCCACATAAACAGGCGCAGCTCGTGCCAGTTATGCTGGATCACCACTTGTTCGTCGGAGTTGTCGACCTGGCTTTCATCCCAATCCGGTAACTTTTTCACTGCTTTGATTTGCGGTAAGCGCTGCAAAATATCCTCAGCGGCTGACCAGCCGTAAACCAGACACTCAAGTAATGAGTTGGATGCCATGCGGTTTGCGCCATGCAATCCGGTGTAGCTGACTTCGCCAATCGCATACAGGCCGTCAAGATCGGTGCGACCATGCTGATCGACCAGCACGCCGCCGCACGTGTAGTGTGCTGCGGGCACGATCGGTATCGGCTCACGCGTCAGATCGATGCCAAGAGACTGTAGCTTTTCATCGATAGTGGGGAAGTGCTGTTTGATGAATGCTTCGGGCTTGTGACTGATATCCAGATACATACAGTCTGCGCCAAGCCGTTTCATCTCATGGTCAATCGCGCGGGCGACCACGTCGCGCGGTGCCAGTTCGCCTCTGGCATCGAAATCGGGCATAAAGCGTGTGCCGTCAGGACGTTTAAGGTACGCGCCTTCACCGCGCAGCGCTTCCGTTAGCAGGAAATTTCGTGCCTGCGGGTGGAACAGACAGGTCGGGTGAAACTGATTGAACTCTAGATTTGCCACACGGCAACCCGCACGCCAGGCCATGGCGATGCCATCACCAGAGGAAATATCGGGGTTCGTGGTGTATTGATACACTTTGGATGCGCCGCCGGTCGCCAGAACCACCGTTTTCGCTCGGCAGGATTCTACGCGTTCCCGTTCACGGTTCCATATATAAGCACCGACAATGCGGCGTGTGCCGGGCAGACCCAGCTTATTCGAGGTAATTAAATCGACGGCGTTGCAGCGTTCCATAATCCGAATATTCGGATGAGATAGCGCTTTCTGCACCAGCGTGTTTTCCACTTCTTTGCCCGTTGCATCCGCGGCATGCAGAATTCGACGATGGCTGTGCCCGCCTTCGCGCGTGAGATGGTAACGCTCTTCGCCGCTAGTGCTGGTTTCGGTATCGAACAGCACGCCTTGTTCGATCAGCCATTGCACGCAGTGTTTGGCATTGCTGGCGATAAACTCAACGGCTTCCCGTTCACACAGGCCATCGCCAGCGATCAGGGTATCTTCGATATGGGAGTCAATCGTGTCCGTTTCATCGAAAACGGCGGCGATACCGCCCTGAGCATAAAACGTTGCGCCTTCGTTGAGTGGGCCTTTGCTTAATACCGTCACGTTGGCTTGTGAAGCCAGACGCAGCGCCAGTGAAAGCCCGGCAGCACCGCTGCCAATGATTAAAACATCACAGACGTATTCAGTGGTCGTTTGCATGGTCGTGTCGTGGGTGCAAAAAGAAGAGGAAATCCGATGGTAGCACCCAATGGTTGATTGCTGCATTGGTTTTTAGCCCCAATTCTACGCTATAAATAAGCGAAGAGTAGGGCGTGCTGAATCGTGCGCATACCCCAGATTTATCGTATCATCCTCGGAGAAGCGTGGAGCCTCAGATGAAGACCATTTTTGATGAAGAAAATGTGTGATGATACGCATCGCAAAGACGAGTAACGGCGCTAAGCAAAAGAAAAATGATGACTCGGAACTTTATTGGATGTCTTGGTTCTAATGAGGAGCTTGCTCTAAATATGACTTATATAGCTGGCAGTACTATTTTACGTGTGGAGAACGGTTTGAGTAGAGATTACCTCGGATGAGCGAGCAACTGGCAGATCAGGTTCTGGTCGAGCGAGTCCAAAAAGGCGATCAAAAATCGTTTAACTTGTTGGTCGTTCGTTATCAGCATAAGGTAGCGAGCCTGGTATCACGGTATGTTCCCCAAGGGGACGTGCCGGACGTGGTACAGGAATCGTTTATTAAAGCCTATCGCGCGTTAGAGTCATTCCGCGGCGATAGTGCGTTCTATACGTGGCTGTATCGTATTGCAGTGAATACGGCCAAGAATTATCTGGTAGCTCAGGGACGCCGCCCGCCTTCCAGCGACATTGATGCCAATGATGCGGAAAACTATGAAAATGCGGGTGCACTGAAAGAAATATCGAACCCTGAGAATTTAATGTTGTCAGAGGAATTACGAAGCATCGTTTTCCGAACTATTGAGTCTTTACCGGAAGATTTACGTTTAGCGATTACGCTGCGTGAGTTGGACGGTTTAAGCTACGAAGAGATCGCCGTGATTATGGATTGTCCCGTCGGCACTGTTCGTTCTCGTATTTTCCGGGCGCGGGAAGCGATTGATAATAAAGTACAACCGCTTATTCAGCGCTAGCGAGCGTTTTCAGCTATCCGCATGACTAATGATGGATTTGACAAGGTAAGGGTGTCGGTATGCAGAAAGAGAAACTTTCCGCTTTAATGGATGGCGAAGCAGTTGATTCCGAACTGTTAGGCGCATTGTCACGGGATGACGCGTTGCAGCAAAGTTGGCAAAGTTATCATCTGATTCGTGATGTGATGCGTGGTGATGTGAGTGAAAACGTGATTCACCTGGACATCGCTTCTCGTGTTGCCGCTGCAATCGAAAAAGAACCTGTTCGTCTGGTTCCACAAGCGCAGCCTGAATCTCAGCCACAACCTGTCGAGTGGACGAAGATGCCTTTCTGGCACAAAATCCGCCCGTGGGGCAGCCAGCTGACGCAAGTCGGTGTGGCCGCCTGCGTCTCTTTAGCGGTGATTGTCGGCGTACAAAATTACCAGCAGGGTAATGCTGCCGAACATGTTGTGGAATCCGGCGTGTTCAGCACCTTACCCGCTATGGGCACCGCCTCTCCAGTGAGCCTGGGCGTGCCGTCAGAAAATGTTGCCCCTAACAGCGGTCAACAGAAATCCGATATGCAGCGCAATCGCCTTAACGCTATTTTGCAGGACTACGAATTACAGCGCCGGCTGCATGCTGAGCACGCTCTGCCGCAGGACGATCAGCAAGCGGCAATTCAGGTTCCCGGTACTCAATCATTAGGAACACAGCCCCGGTAATGAAGCGTGTTTGGTCCGCCGCCTGTTTTCTGATTGGCAGTCTGTTTTATTCTACTTTCGCCCCGGCTCAGAATGTTGAGCCGGGCGCGTTGCTGCAACAGATGAATGGCGCTATTCGTTCTCTGAATTACGAAATTTCCTTTATTAACATTACCCTGCAAGGGTTCGAGTCGGTACGGTATCGCCATGCTGTGGTGAATAACCGTGCCTTGGCACAGTTGCTGTTTATGGACGGGCCGCGACGCGAGATCGTGCAGCGTGGTAATGAAGTCAGCTATTTCGATCCTGGTTTTGAGCCATTTACGCTTACCAGTGACCATATCGTTGACTCTCTCCCTGCTCTGGTATTCGCTGATTTCCAGAAACTCTCGCCCTATTATGATTTTGTTCCTGCTGATGGGCGGGTGCGCATTGCCGATCGTCTGGCATCAGGCATTCGTGTCATCTCACGCGATGGCACACGCTACAGCTATACGGTGTGGATTGATGCGGACTCGAAACTTCCACTGCGTATTGATTTACAGGATCGCAATGGCGACAAACGGCTGGAGCAATTCTTAACGACATCACTGATTGTTGACGATGATGTAGTGAGCGTGATGCGTCCGCTGGAAGGTATCAAACTTCCTCCTGCGCTACCCGCGCCTGCTGCGGAAAAAGGTGATTTTACCTGGGTACCGGAATGGTTACCTGCCGGGATGAAAGAGCTGTCGCACAACAAAAAGATATTGCCAGGTTCGTCGATTCCGATTGAAACACGTCTGTATAGCGATGGTTTATTCAGCTTTTCGATTAACATTAGCCCGTCTTCTGACGTGAGCGAGGAACAATCTGTGCTCACGGGGCGACGCTCTATTCACACTGTCATGAAAGGCAATCGAGAGATTACCGTCGTCGGCGATATTCCTCCTTCTACGGCTAAACGCGTGGCTGACAGCATTATTTTGAAGGCGCAACCGTGATTAAAGAGTGGGCAACGGTAGTGTCATGGCAGGATGGCATCGCAGAGCTGCGGTGTGAGCCAAGTTCGGGCTGTGGCACCTGTAAGTCCCGCTCGTCGTGTGGAACGGGTTTATTAAGTCAGCTTGGGCTCTCTGCTGAGAACACGCTGTTCGTTCCTTACGACTGGCCTTTAGAAGTGGGACAAAAAGTGGAATTAGGCATTTCTGAGGGGCGGCTGCTGTTTTCCGCTGCTCTGGTTTATTTCGTTCCGCTGGTTGGGCTGCTGCTCGGTGCGGCGATTTGCCAAACGTTATTCGGCACCGATCTGGCTGCTGTTATTGGCGCGCTGCTAGGCGGTGGCGTGGCGTTTATCGGCGTAAAACGCTGGGCGAAGAAGTTGGGTAAGAATAAGCGTTATGAGCCCGTTATCCTGCAAATCGCACTGCCGGGCACGCTCTTACAACATTGACCTGTTTACCGGAGCGTAAACGGCGCGCGGTGCGGAAACATTGCTGACTTGTTTGTTATCTTTCGACACGATGTTTGCCACGTAATGACACTTTACTTCCTGCTTTCCTCTTGTTGTTCTGCTATTCCAAATAAAACCGTCATAATCAAGGGGAATGCACTGGACATGACTAGGTTTTCACGCCTCTCGCATGTAGAATGCTGCGATTCAGGTGGAATAACATCGCTGCTGTTTTCACCTATGCGCATGCCCATCGGCAAGAATTTCAGGAATATCAAGGTAGAAAAATTTTTATAATGAAGCATATACGAAATTTCTCCATTATTGCCCATATCGACCACGGTAAATCGACGTTATCTGACCGTATTATCCAGATTTGCGGCGGTTTAACCGAGCGTGAAATGGCGGCGCAGGTTCTGGATTCCATGGATCTGGAACGTGAACGCGGAATAACGATTAAAGCGCAAAGCGTCACGCTGGATTATAAAGCGCAGGACGGCCAAACCTACCAGTTAAACTTCATCGATACGCCTGGGCATGTTGACTTCTCTTATGAAGTTTCCCGTTCGCTCGCCGCTTGTGAAGGCGCGCTGCTTGTCGTTGACGCTGGGCAAGGTGTTGAAGCTCAAACGCTGGCTAACTGCTATACCGCGCTGGATATGAATCTGGAAGTGGTGCCAGTTCTGAATAAGATCGACCTGCCTGCTGCCGATCCGGATCGTGTTGCTCAGGAAATTGAAGACATCGTCGGTATTGATGCCACCGACGCTGTGCGCTGCTCTGCAAAAACGGGGATTGGCGTGCCGGATGTTCTGGATCGTCTGGTGCGTGATATTCCGCCACCGGAAGGCAGCCCTGATGAACCGCTGCAGGCGCTGATTATCGATTCCTGGTTTGATAACTACCTTGGCGTTGTGTCGCTGGTACGTATCAAAAACGGCACGATGCGCAAAGGCGACAAAATTAAGGTGATGAGCACGGGTCAGGTTTATAACGCCGACCGTCTTGGTATTTTTACGCCGAAGCAGATCGACCGCGATGTATTGAACTGCGGCGAAGTAGGCTGGTTGGTATGCGCCATCAAAGATATTTTGGGTGCCCCAGTAGGGGATACGCTGACTCTGGCGCGTCATCCGGCTGAAAAAGCGTTACCGGGCTTCAAGAAAGTCAAACCGCAGGTCTACGCTGGCCTGTTCCCGATTAGCTCCGACGACTATGAAGCATTCCGCGACGCGTTAGGCAAGCTGAGCCTCAATGATGCCTCCTTGTTCTATGAGCCAGAAAGCTCTACCGCGCTGGGCTTTGGTTTCCGCTGTGGCTTCCTGGGTCTGCTGCACATGGAGATCATTCAGGAACGTCTGGAGCGCGAGTACGATCTGGAGCTGATCACTACGGCACCGACGGTAGTGTATGAAGTAGAAACGACGGCTAAAGAAACCATTTATGTTGATAGCCCGTCTAAACTGCCGCCGCTGAACAATATTCAGGAACTGCGCGAACCGATTGCCGAGTGTCACATGCTGATGCCTCAGGAATATTTGGGTAACGTGATTACGCTTTGTATTGAGAAGCGTGGCGTGCAGACGAATATGGTGTACCACGGTAATCAGGTTGCGTTGACGTATGAGATCCCGATGGCCGAAGTGGTACTCGATTTCTTCGATCGCCTGAAATCAACATCTCGTGGTTATGCCTCGCTGGATTATGGCTTCAAGCGTTTCCAGGCATCAGACATGGTGCGCGTTGATGTATTAATCAACAACGAGCGTGTCGACGCATTGGCCCTGATTACTCACCGTGATAATTCACAATATCGTGGCCGTGAGTTCGTCGAAAAAATGAAAGAACTGATTCCGCGTCAGCAATTTGATATCGCGATTCAGGCCGCAATTGGTAACCACATTATTGCGCGCTCTACGGTTAAGCAATTGCGTAAAAACGTACTGGCCAAGTGTTATGGTGGCGACGTCAGCCGTAAGAAGAAACTGTTGCAGAAACAGAAAGACGGTAAGAAACGTATGAAGCAGGTCGGTAACGTCGAACTGCCGCAAGAAGCGTTTCTGGCAATTCTGCACGTCGGCAAAGACAGTAAATAAATTCTGAGGAGTTGGCATGGCCAATATGTTTGCCGTAATTCTGGCAGTGGTGACGCTGGTCACGGGGATTGTCTGGTGTTTAGAACGTTTCGTCTGGGCACCCGCTCGCCGGAAGAAATTTGCTGCGATGAGCGGCGCCGATCTGGCTGATGGTGCGGTTTCATCGAAAGCGATTCAGCAACCAGGTTGGATTGAGACGATAGCGTCCGTCTTCCCGGTCGTGGCTTTGGTATTGGTTGTGCGCTCCTTCATTTATGAGCCGTTTCAAATTCCATCGGGTTCGATGATGCCGACGCTGTTGATCGGTGATTTTATTCTGGTGGAGAAATTTGCCTACGGTATTAAAGAACCCTTCACGCAAAAAACGCTGATCGAAACCGGTCATCCGAAGCGTGGTGACGTGGTGGTATTTAAATATCCGTCCGATCCTAAAGTAGATTTCATCAAACGCGTGGTTGGCGTACCGGGCGATCGCGTGAGCTATAACCCGATAACCAAGCAGGTGACGATTCGTCCATCCTGTCAGGGGCAGCAGGCGTGTGATACCGCCTTGGCGGTCACATACAGTAACGTACAGCCTAGCGATTTTGTTCAGACCTTCAACCAGCCAGGACTGGAGTCGCGTAGCGGTTTTTATGAAGTGCCTGTCAATGACAACAGCGTGGATGGCGTCCGCATGGGCACACGTAAAGAGTCACTGGGCAATGTCACGCATAATATTCTCCTGGTGCCGGGCCAGCAGGATCAGCTTGGTGGTTATTACCAGCAATCGCAGCAGCAGCTTGCGACATGGGTTGTCCCAGCAGGGCACTACTTCATGATGGGCGATAACCGCGACAACAGTCTGGATAGCCGCTATTGGGGCTTTGTACCAGAGAGAAATCTGGTCGGTAAAGCTACTGCTATCTGGATGAGCTTTGA
The DNA here is from genome assembly GCF_032905925.1 of Pectobacterium sp. HCp5_1. Lineage (NCBI taxonomy): Bacteria > Pseudomonadati > Pseudomonadota > Gammaproteobacteria > Enterobacterales > Pectobacteriaceae > Pectobacterium > Pectobacterium sp. HCp5_1. The sequence goes on along the minus strand of NZ_JAUMIO010000011.1, from coordinate 110,448 downwards.
GAAGCAGGAAGGTGAATGGCCTACCGGCGTACGTTTGAGTCGCATCGGTGGCATTCATTAACCAAAGTAAGCATTAATCCAGATAAGCATTAACCGAAATAAGATACAGGCAGCATTCTGATGCTGTCCGTTGTAGAATATTTTCAGTAACGCTCTTTTTGAAAGAACATGCCCTAAGTAGTACGAGTTGCAGGACAACACGTTAGCGTTTTAACCACGCTAACACAGGCAACGCGAAGTATGACGGGCAGAAAGGCAGGCTCCCTTAGGGGAGCCAATGCAAACGAAACAGTTTTGACCGAATTGGTAAGCAGGGCTGTTCCGTATGCTGCTGTTTTTGACGCATCGTTGATCTATTGGTAACACATGAATCCCATCCTGATAAATCGTTTACAAAGAAAGCTGGGCTATACTTTTCAGCAGTACGAGCTTTTGTTACAGGCGCTGACGCACCGTAGTGCCAGCAGCAAACATAATGAAAGACTCGAATTCCTGGGTGACTCCATCCTGAGTTTTGTGATCGCTAATGCACTGTATCATCGTTTTCCCAAGGTTGATGAAGGGGACATGAGTCGGATGCGAGCGACGCTGGTGCGAGGAAACACGCTGGCGGAAATCGCGCGTGAATTCGAACTGGGAGAGTGCTTACGCCTCGGTCCCGGTGAATTAAAAAGCGGGGGTTTCCGTCGGGAATCGATCCTGGCTGATACAGTCGAAGCGCTGATTGGCGGCATTTTCCTCGACAGCGATATTCAGACCATCGAACGTTTGATTCTGAACTGGTATCAAACGCGTCTGGATGAAATCAGTCCCGGCGATAAGCAAAAAGATCCGAAAACGCGGTTGCAGGAATTTCTGCAAGGGCGTCACTTACCTCTGCCGACCTATCTGGTGGTGCAGGTTCGTGGGGAAGCACACGATCAGGAATTTACTATCCACTGTCAGGTGAGCGGCTTTAGTGAGTCGGTCATTGGTACAGGATCGAGCCGTCGTAAAGCCGAACAGGCTGCGGCTGAACAAGCGTTGAAAAAACTGGAGCTTGAATGAGCGAAGTACAGACACACTGCGGTTTTGTCGCGATTGTTGGTCGACCAAACGTCGGTAAATCGACGTTACTGAATCAATTACTGGGGCAGAAGATTTCTATTACGTCACGTAAGCCTCAGACAACGCGGCACCGCATCATGGGTATTCACACGGAAGGGCCTTATCAGGCTATTTATGTGGATACGCCAGGATTGCACATTGAAGAAAAACGGGCGATTAACCGCCTGATGAACCGTGCCGCCAGCAGCTCAATTGGTGACGTTGAGCTGATCATTTTCGTTGTTGAAGGTACGCACTGGAACGACGACGACGACATGGTATTGAATAAGCTGCGCGATCAGAAACTCCCTGTGCTATTGGCGATCAATAAAGTCGATAACGTCACGGATAAAACCAAGCTGCTGCCGCATATCCAGTTCCTCAGCCAACAGATGGACTTCCTTGATGTTGTTCCAATCTCGGCTGAGAAGGGGACGAATGTCGATACGATTGCCAGCATTGTGCGTAAACACTTACCGCAGGCAACCCATCACTTCCCGGAAGATTACATCACCGATCGCTCACAGCGCTTTATGGCGTCGGAAATTATCCGTGAAAAACTGATGCGCTTCCTGGGTGAAGAATTGCCGTATTCCGTAACGGTTGAAATCGAGCGTTTCGTGACGAACGAGCGCGGCGGTTATGACATCAACGGCCTGATTCTGGTTGAGCGTGAAGGCCAGAAGAAGATGGTCATTGGCAACAAAGGTGCCAAAATTAAAACCATTGGTATCGAATCTCGTCAGGATATGGAAGAGATGTTCGAAGCCAAGGTGCACCTTGAGCTGTGGGTCAAAGTGAAATCCGGTTGGGCAGATGACGAACGTGCCCTGCGCAGCCTGGGTTATAGCGAAGACTTGTAAGGTTCACGCCGATGGAAGGCTGGCAGCGCGCATTTGTCTTGCATGGGCGACCTTATAGCGAAACCAGCTTATTGCTGGATCTGTTTAGCGAAAGCGATGGTCGAGTTCGTGTGCTTGCCAAAGGCGCGCGAGCCCGGCGCTCTAGCCTGAAAGGCTGTTTACAGCCTTTCACTCCGCTGCTGGTACGCTGGAGTGGCCGTGGAGAAGTGAAAACATTACGCAGCGCCGAGCCTGTCTCGCTCGCGTTACCACTGACTGGCTCGATGCTTTATAGCGGTTTATACGTTAACGAACTGCTGTCCCGCGTGCTGGAACATGAAACCAATTACTCCGCTCTTTTCTTCGATTATCTCCACTGTTTACAACATCTTGCCGCACAGGATGCCTCTCCCGAGCCAGCATTGAGACGCTTTGAATTAGCGTTATTGGGCTATCTGGGATACGGCGTTGATTTCCTTCATTGTGCTGGTAGCGGTGAGCCCGTGGCCGATACCATGACTTATCAGTATCGAGAGGAAAGGGGATTTATTGCCAGCCTGGTGGTTGATAATAAAAGTTTTACCGGGCATGAATTACGCTCGCTGGCGTCGCGTGAATTCCCTGATGTCGGCACGTTGAAGGCGGCAAAGCGTTTCACCCGCATTGCGTTAAAGCCGTATCTGGGGGGAAAACCGCTGAAAAGTCGTGAACTATTTCGCCAGTTTGTTCCTGCTGCTAATTTGTCCAAACCCGCATCTTCTGATAAATAATCCCGTCTCCTCAGTACCCTGATGCTGTGACATCGGTGTAAACTGCCACGTATCGTGCATGACTTTACCGAGGATTTATCATGGCTGAACTGCTGCTTGGCGTTAACATCGATCACATTGCAACGCTGCGTAATGCGCGTGGAACGGCGTACCCCGATCCCGTTCAGGCGGCTTTTGTCGCTGAGCAGGCAGGGGCGGATGGCATCACTGTGCATTTGCGTGAAGATCGCCGCCATATCACGGATCGTGATGTGCGGATCCTCAGAGAAACGCTCCAGACCCGTATGAACTTGGAAATGGCTGTCACGGAAGAAATGCTGAACATTGCCTGTGAAGTGAAGCCGCATTTTTGCTGTCTGGTACCGGAAAAACGCCAGGAAGTGACAACCGAAGGCGGGCTGGATGTTGCGGGACAGCAGGAAAAGATCGATAACGCAGTAGCCAGACTTAGCCAGGCTAACATCTTGGTTTCACTCTTCATTGATGCGGATAAGCGGCAAATTGATGCTGCCGTAACTAGCGGTGCACCCTATATCGAAATCCATACCGGGGCGTATGCCGATGCGCCAGATGACGAAGCGCGCCAGCATGAGTTCGAGCGTATTCGTGATGCGGCGACTTACGCTGCGGCGAAGGGGCTTAAAGTTAATGCCGGACACGGTCTGACGTACCACAACGTTCTGCCGATTGCTGCCTTGCCAGAAATGCACGAATTGAATATTGGGCATGCGATTATCGGGCGTGCGGTGATGAGCGGTCTGAAGGATGCCGTTGCCGAAATGAAGAATCTGATGCGAGAAGCGCGCCGCTGATGGCGATTCTTGGGCTCGGAACAGATATTGTCGAAATCGCCCGTATTGACGCGGTGATTGAACGTTCAGGCGAGCGATTGGCTCGCCGCATTCTGACGGATGCTGAATGGGCGCATTATCAGCAGCATCAGCAGCCTGTTCGTTTCCTCGCTAAGCGCTTTGCCGTGAAAGAAGCGGCAGCAAAAGCCTTTGGTACCGGAATCCGTAACGGGCTCGCGTTCAACCAGTTTGAGGTTTTTAATGACGAACTGGGTAAACCTTGCCTGCGGTTTTTTGCTAAAGCGGCAGAGCTGGCTGAACAGATGGGCGTCAGACACGTCCATGTGACGCTGGCTGACGAAAGACGCTATGCCTGTGCGACGGTGATTATCGAAAGCTGACCGTCCGTAAACGGCTGTTTAAATCCTGTCAGCATGGTGCATGAGTACATATTTTTCCCACAACTGCTCATTGCCTTCAACATGGTTTGGATCTTTGATGATCGTGTTGTCGATCGGACAGACTTTCTGACACGTGGGGGTGTCGTAGTGGCCTACGCACTCGGTACAGAGGGTGGTGTCAATTTCATAAATGTCCATGCCCATGGAAATAGCCTGATTAGGACACTCGGGCTCACACATGTCACAGTTGATGCATTTATGGGTGATGAGTAACGCCATGATGTTCTTCTACCTTACAAACAGGACGCAGATTATATCCATTGATGCTCGTTTAAACACGCGTAACTGTCATTGATGACGAATATACTGATAAATCTGTTCCTCCTGCCTTCAATGTCCCTTTATTCCCTGGCCGTTTACTGCCGATTTCGCGCGTTTCGGAGGCTTTCAGCATGCAACCTATTGGCAGCATAAATAGTGAGGTTACAGGGTAAAATTACCATCTGTTCGTTAAATTGGTTTTATACCTATCCTTTAAACTGTATGAATCAGCTAGTGCGACTGTGTTTCTTGGGTTTTAATTTATTGATTTACAATTTAAATAAATTTAGTTGTGATATTGAACCACTTATTTTTGTAATATCATGGACATTGATTTAATCGGTATTGCCGATGACGTTTGCATCTGGAGAGTCGATGACGGTGCATGTCCGTATGATATAATTTTATAACTAATAGTGTCAGTTTAATGGCGGAACTCATAGTGCAGCAGGAAGGTCATCTTAATCAGGTTGGGGCAGGATTTTTCCAACAGGGAGACGCAGAGCCATTAGGCGCTGATTACTGGCACCAATGCCAACGGCGGTATACTTTTCAGCCCATTTACCGAACATCAGGTAAATTAATGGCTATTGAGTTACTGACTTCCGTTTTTTCTTCTACCCTGCCGCAAAAGTTCATCTCTCCTGAAAAATACTTCGCGAATATCGATGTTGAAACCCGCTTGTTAATTATTGTAGAACAACTGCAACTTTTATCTCAGTGGAGTTTTCGATTTACTCGCGACGATCTTTTTGCCTCTGTCAATATTGATGGTATGACGTTACTGGCGCTGCAAAATAGTCTGGAAGCCAAACGTCTGATCGCGGCAATGCCGTGGATTCGTTTTGAAATGGTCGAAAATCAGGGGGGGCTGCCAAAAGAAATCTTAACCAAGCTCCCGGAAGCGCAAACACTGTGGCTGGATGATTTCGGCTGCGGTATGGCGAATTTTTCATCACTTATGCTGGCTCAGTATGATTGCATCAAAGTGGCACGTGAGCTCTTCATTCTCCTGCAACAAAGTGGTGAAGGGAAAACCGTTTTTCCTGCGCTGATCGCTTTGCTATCGCGTTTTTGCAATTATGTGGTCATTGAGGGAATCGAAACAAAGGAAGAGTGGGCAATCGTTCAGGCATCGCCTGCTTATGCTGCCCAAGGATACTACCTCTCACGCCCTCAGCCGTTTGAGAATTTTGAGACGTTGAAGCTTGAGCTTTAGGTGATAACCTGTTGTTTAGGCTATCACTTTACACAGTAGAGTACCGCTGTATGCCCATCTATGTTTTTCCTTCATATTAATTCATTATATTTCCTAACATTTCATCGCTGTGCAAAATATCGCCTATCTGACGGACTATCTTTCCCCTCTAATTTTCAAGGTATAATGCTGCATTTTGTTTTATTTTTGTTATTTAATTCTTGTTTTATTTGTTATGTCAGTGTTTAATTTTAACAAAACGAGAGGGAGGAGGACTACGGATTTTGCATCAAATTATGACATATATAATCAGACGCTTGCGTTAATGATTTTATTTTTTTCTTTTAATTATTTGATTTTTAATGGTAAAAAAATATAATGTTTACTGTTAACGATCAAAAATCACTTTGTGATAGATTTTGTTGATTAAAACAATGATACTTATTGGTATAATTGATTTGCTTACAAAAATTTGATGTTCAGAATATATCGCTATGTACCCTTAGGAATATTCTTTTATTCCATTAGAGAAGCTTATAAACCGAACAATTACTCCTATTAAATTAAGATACTCTTTTGAATTTGTTGTTTTTATCTGCGCACAGTCATATGCGAGGGCTTTATGCTTACGTTGCTATGTTTCTAAACACTCCTGCTTCATGGAGCGTTTTTTCTTTCATCCTTTCTGCTCTCCGGAAATGCACTCATCCTGAAAATCTACGGGGTAGGGGCTTGTTACCGGGATTTTTCGTCATCAGCGTTGTGATTTGTACGATCAGGACCACTCGGGCCTGAGGAGAGTGTTATTGTGTATGAAATTATAATAACCCTACTGTTGCTATTGTTATTGTTTTCTTCTGTAAAAAATAGAAAAATTAAACAAAAGTTTAAAACTGAGCAGAAAAAACAAGACTTCCTCAACATGACTTTTTTTGCGATGGAATATAGCCCTGCCTCAATTATGATCGCAGATGAAAATTGTGAAATTATTTACGTCAATCGCCAGTTTATTACTATGTCTGGCTATATGCCGGATGAAGTTATCGGCAAGAAAACGAATATATTAAACTCTGGCATGACCAACGCCAGCGTCTATGAAGATCTGTGGGCTACCATAAATAAAGGTAATGTTTGGAGCGGTGAGTTTGTTAACCGGCGTAAAGATGGGCAGTTGTATTGGGAAAAGGCCAATATCGTTAAAATATATAATAAGGCGAGTAACACGACCCAGTACGTCGGCATTAAGTTAGATATTACAGAGCGGAAATCGCAGGAACATCATGATAATTCATACAATCGTGCGTTGGAGCTGTTATCAAGCGGCGCGCCGCTGAAGGATATCCTGGATGCGATCATTTTCAGCGTTGAGGAAAAAAATCCCGGCCGTATCGTTTGTTCTGTATTGCTCGTCGATAAAGAAAAGAAATGTTTGACGCTTGGATCGGCACCGAGCTTGCCGGGTTTTTATAAAAATGCCATTCACAACGTGAAAATTGCCGATGGTGTGGCTTCTTTTGGTACGGCAGCCCATACCGGAAAACGCGTAATCGCTGATGATATTTCCGTGCATCCGCATTGGTCTTTATATAAAGGGCTCGCATTATATGCCGGGCTGCGTTCCTGCTGGTCTGAACCTATCATTGGTCAGAACAAAGAAATATTAGGGGTTTTAAGCGTTTATCATCGTAAAGTGTATGTCCCAACTGAAGAGGAAATTTTCTCCATCGAGAAGTCGGCGCAGCTGATTGCGATCGCCATAGAGCGATATCATGCCATTGATATGCTGCGGCGGAGCGAGGAACACTATCGGCAACTGGCGCACTATGACTCATTAACGTCACTGGCTAATGGCCTGACGTTTGCCGAACAAATGGAACAGGCGATTCTGCTATCCAAACAAACGGGTAGAAAAATCGCGCTGATGTTCCTGGATCTCGATAAATTTAAACAGATAAACGACTCGTTTGGGCATGCTGTTGGCGATTTGCTATTAAAAGAAGCGGCTGCGCGTATGCGTGGTGCGGTTCGGGATTCGGATACGGTCTATCGCCGTAGTGGTGATGAATTCATTATTCTGCTTCAGGGGATTAAGGAAATCGATAATACACTCTATGTTGCAGATAAAATCCATAATGCATTGAATAAACCTTTTGAGATCAACGGGAAAAAGCTGGATATATCGTGCAGTATCGGTATTGCGCTGTATCCAGAACACGGCACCGATTCTCTGACGCTGGCAATTAATGCCGATTCCGCCATGTATCAAGCTAAAGCCATGGGGCGCAGTCAAACTCAGATTTATCACAATATGAACGATCATTAATAAATGAAATAAAAAAGGCGCTCAACAGAGCGCCTTTTTTATTATCTTTCTCGTAGTGCTTCTGCTTTTGCCCGAATAATCGGCTTTAACAAATAGCTGAGGATAGTTTTCTTGCCCGTGATTATATCCACGGAGGCTACCATGCCTGGAATGATGAGAAGTGGTTTATCGGCTGAACCTAAATAATTCTTATCAGTCCGTAAGCGAATAATATAAAAGCTGTTCCCTTCTTTATCAGTGACGGTGTCCGGGCTGATTTGTTCCAATTGACCTTTTAGGCCACCATAGATGGTGTAGTCGTAGGCCGTTAATTTTATGATGGCATCCTGACCGGGGTGTAAAAACGCAATATCCTGAGGGCGAATTTTAGCCTCTACCAACAGTTTGTCATCTAGCGGAACAATCTCTACCAGATCGCTACCCGGTTGAATCACGCCCCCGATGGTATTCACCAGAACTTGCTGCACGATACCGCGAACCGGGGAGACGACCAGCGTTCGGTTTACCCGATCTTCGAGCGCTTTACCTGTGGCTTCAATTTTGTTCAGGCTGGTTTGTGCTTCACTCAGCTGAGATAACGCCTCGCTTTTATAGCGGCTGCGCGTTTCTTCTATTTTATTCTCACTCTCTTTAATCGCAGACTCCGCCCGCGGAATGGAGAGCTTGATGGAATCAAGCTGGCCACGGGTTTCAACTTCAGCACGGCGCAGGCGTAGAACTTCTACTTTAGAAATCGCACCTTCGGCGATCAGCGGTTCTGACATTTTGATTTCTTGCTGGAGCAGGCCAAGACTGTTGCGGAACTGAATCTCCTTGGCTGAGAAATCCCGCAGTTCCTGCTGGCGCTGGATCAACTGCTCTTCCAGACCGGATATCTCATTATGCAGCTGCTGGCGGCGGCTGTTATAAAGCTCTTTTTCCCCTGCCGCGATTTTAGGCGCTTGCGTCGTGATTTCTTCGGAAAGCACCAGTTCTTGGCCGTTGATTTCGGCGTTCAGGCGTTCAATTCGTGACAGCAGCGCAAGCCGGTCAGCTTCGGTTTCACCGACGTTGGAGGCAAAGCGCGTATCATCAAGGCGCAGCAAAGGATCGCCTGCATTGACGACCTGTCCCTCACGAATGAACACTTCCGTAATAATGCCGCCTTCCAGATTTTGGATTTTTTGCAGCCGGGAAGATGGGATCGCTTTACCATCGCCGCGAGTGACTTCATCGATATTTGCGAGCCCGGCCCACAGGATGAAAAATAGGAAAAAAGCACCGATAGCCCACAGCGTGAAGCGAATAGAACGTGGCGAATCTTCGGCCATTGCCCGGCTCACTTCTGGCATTGTTTGCAGGCTCTCTTCATCTCCGCCGACAAAATACCGTTTGATTCGTTTGATATATTTACCGAGACGCATTGATCTGCCCCTTCTTCAACGCATCCATCACGATTGCTTTCGGCCCATCGGCAATAATTTTACCTCTGTCGACAATCACTAAACGATCGACCAGTGCCAGCATGGAAACCCGATGGGTGACCAGTAATAGCGTTTTCTCTGCAATCACGGGGGCCAAGGCTTGTTTTAATCGATCTTCGCTGGTGTTATCCATCGAGCTGGTGGGTTCATCCAGCACCAGAATCGGCGGATCGAGCAGCAGCGCTCTGGCTATCGCGACAGCCTGACGCTGCCCGCCGGAAAGCTGTTGGCCACGTTCACCCACCTGAAGGTTATAGCCATCCGGGTGCAGGCGAGCAAACTCGTTCACTCCTGAAATTTCTGCGGCTCGCAGCATCGCTTCGTCTTCGACATAGCGTGCACCGCTAATCAGGTTATTGCGCAGCGAGCCACTAAATAGCTGAATATCCTGAGGAACATAGCCGATATTGTGGCGTAAATCGCTGACATCCAACTGACGGGCATCGACGCCGTCGATCAGAATATTGCCCGTATTAGGCTGATAGAGGTTTACGATCAGTTTTTGTAGCGAGCTTTTTCCCGAACCACTGCGGCCAATGACGCCCACTTTCTCGCCGGGTGCGATAGTCAGGCTAATGCCTTGCAGCGAACTGGTTTTTTGTTCCGGATAATTAAACGTTACATCGCGAAATTCGATGCCACCCCGGATGCTCTCGCGTTTCAGTGGGCGTTCGTTATCGCTACGCTCTTGCGGCAACTGCATCATCTGTTCGGTGGTTTGCATCGTCAAACGCGCCTGCTGGTAGCGGCTGACCAGCCCAGACAGCTGGCCCAACGGCATGAGTGCTCTGCCGTTCAGCATGTAGCAGGCAATCAGCCCACCCATACTGAGTTTGCCGTTAATCAGCATATAGACGCCGACGACAATCATGGCAACACCGGCAAATTGTTGGAACCACTGCGTCAGGTTTACCGCCAGTGAAGACAGTGCCTTGGCCCGCATTTCCAGCTTGCTCAGGCTGCCAATGGTCTGTTCCCACTGGTGCTGTCGTTCACTTTCCGCATTATTGACTTTGATCGCGTCCAGACAGCTCAGGGTTTCAATCAGCGTAGCCTGCCGTTCACTGGCAAGGTGCATCGTTTTTTCAATGGTAGCGGACAGCGGCTTTTGCATCGCCCAGCTCGCCAATAGGGCGATAGGGTAGGCGAGTATGGAAACCCAGACCAGCGGGCCGCCGATGATGCCGATAACCAGCAGCAGAAGCAGAGTAAAAGGAAAATCGATCAGCGTCGTTAGCGTTAGTGACGAAAGAAAATCTCTGAGTGATTGAAATTCATGAATATTCTGCGCAAAGCTACCGACCCGCGGAGGTCGAGCTTTCATCGACATACCGGTAATGCGCTCAAATAACGTGGCGGAAATAATCAGGTCGGTTTTTTTGCCTGCCATATCGAGGCAAATGCCGCGCAGCGTTTTGAGTATCAAATCGAAAATAAACGCGCCAGTAACGCCGATAGCCAGCACCCATAATGTCGCCGTTGCCTGATTCGGCACAACGCGGTCGTAGACATTCATCACGAACAGCGGCGTGGCAAGCGCGATAATGTTCACCAGCAAACTGGCGAGGACGGCATCGAGATAGAGTGAGCGTGAAAGTTTAAGCGTATCTTTGAACCAGGATTTGGTTCTGGGGATCAGCGACGGATTTTGCAGATCGAACTGATGACGAGGTTGGGCAAACATCACCAGACCAAGGTAATTCTGTTGCAGCGTATTGTGCTCAACGGAAATTTCTCCGCCTTCTGTTTCACTGGGCATCAGACGCGCGCTGCCGTCAGCGTTCCAGCCTAACAGAATCGCTGCACGACCTTCCCGTAACAGCAACATTGCGGGGAGCGACATGTCGGAAATTTTATTCAGAGAACGTTTGAGAACGCGTCCTTGCAACCCCGCGCGTGCAGCGGCTCTTGGGAGCAATTTTACCGATAACCGTTGATTGGCTAAAGGGAGCCCCGCAGTGAGTGTCGTACGACTGACGGATTTCCCCTGCAAGGTGCAGAGGATCAGCAAGCTATCCAATAAGGGGTCGTCATGACGGCTGCGAGGGTCACTATTTTCATGAACGTTCTGCGGTTCATGAGCAATAGTCGACTCATGGACAACAGGCTCTTGGACGATAGACTCTCCGGTAGCTGATTTATCAGAACCATCCGTCTCTTGTACAGAATGCAACTTCATTTAACTCAACGTTCCCTTACGCAACGTAATTCCCCGCATATAAACCATAATTTATCGCCGTCTGACCAATGAAATATATTAATTAAGGCTCGGCAACTCGGCTTGGGTGGTGACGTTTGTCAAGCTGGTACCCGCATCAGGCGCTGGGATCGCTAAACGGTTTAATAGCTCTCCCATGCGGGAGGCGATCCGGTATTCGGTATAGAGAGAGGTGAAACGAACCTCGACCAGACGGCGCTGTGCGGTGAACAGCTCGTTCTCGCTATCCAGCAGATCCAGCAACGTCCTTTCTCCCAGGCCAAATTGCTTCTGATAGGCAGTACGCACTTTCATACTGCGGTCGGCGTATTCGGCGGCAATCGGCAGCTGTTGACGCGAGTTATTTAACGCAGACCAGGCTAACTTAAGTTCTTCGCTAAGCAGGCGCAGGGCATTATTTCGGACATCCTGTGCTTCTTTTACCTGATAGGCTTTTGATTCCATGTTGGCTTTGCTGCTACCACCTTCATACAGGTTGTAGCGCATCCGCAGCATCGCCTGCCATTCATTATTTTGACCGCGCGTTCCGTCAACGTTGTTATCCATCGTGCGAGAGAGCTCAACGTTGAGGCGCGGGTAAAATGTTGATTTTGAAGTCTCATACTGCTGCTGGGTGGCTTCAATATCTGACTCTGCGGATTTCAGCGCCGGGCTGTTAGCGAGCATGATGCGTAGCGCTTCATCCAGCGAGGCGGGGAGTTTTATCGCAGAAGCATCGGGCATCACCAAATTCTCTGGTACCTTACCCACAATGCTCATGTAGTTGATTTTGGCATCGTCCAGATTGGTTTGTTCTGTCAGCACGTTGTTACGGGCCTGCGCAAGACGTGCTTCGGCCTGATCCAAATCGGCCAGTCGCCCAACGCCTTGTTCGCTGCGCAGCCTGATTTGATCGTAAATGCGCTCATGGCTTGCAAGGTTGGCTTCCGCCAGACGGACAAATTCCTGACGTTGCAGCACGCTGAGATAGACCTGAACGGTATCTAAAGCCGTTGCCTCACTGGTATTTAATACTTTATAGGCACGTGAATTGACCGTGGCGCGTTGTCTGCCTACTTCGCTGGAGGTGGCGAAACCATCAAATACCGTTTGGCTTAGATTGATACTGGATTCCTGACGACTGAGCTCAACGCGCTTATTGGTGCTGGCGCGTGTTGAGGGGCTATCGGTCTCTTCGCGTCCGACGCCTGCACTTAGCGTGATGGAGGGGAGATATCCGCCTTTGGCCGCGCGTAAATCATGTTCGGCAGAAAAACGGCTATTAATCGCGGCGCTTACTTCAGGATGTGTATAGAGCGTGCTTTTTATTGCTTCCTGAATTGTCTCGGCATGCGTTGCTGTGGAAAAAAGGGTAATAAAAGGTAATAAAGCAAAATGGTATCTACGCATCATCAGCAGTTTTCCTTCACAAAAACTTTATTTGTGATTATTCCTATTAAAGTGTTTGAGTGTTATATAAACGCTTAACGAATTGATTTGCTTTTATTCCATTTATATCAATATGTTAATTCCTTTCCCTGAAACGTCCTGCACAAGAAAAAATAAGGATTACTCTAAATGAGTAAAGTTCTGGAAAGAATATTCCGAATTTTTTATTATATCGGTCATTGAGTCAAGCGTTTGACGCATAACGACAACACTATCGTAACGCTTTTTTTCATAAAATGTCAGGACGACACACAGCAAATCAACCTTATCAGGATGATAGCAAAAATCTATAGCCGCAATATCGCCACATTATAAAAATAATTATAGATATCAAGGAGAAAGCATTTTGAATAGTGTGATTGGCGTCATTAAGTTCGTTATTGGACAAGTTTTTATCATCGCGCTTGATGGAAGCCAGAGATTGCTGGTTGCTGGCGATCGGGTTTACAGCGGTGAAGAAGTGGTAACTGGCGCTAACGGCGCGGTTTCAATCACATTACCGGACGGCAAAACATTGGATCTGGGGCGTGATAGCCGCTGGAGCGATGTTAGCAATGCGTCCTCTCAGGCCAATGCGGATGTCGCCGATGATGTCGCGGCTATACAAGATGCTATCGCTCAGGGCGCTGACCCAACGCAAGTATTAGAAGCGACTGCCGCGGGTAATGACGATACCGGAGAAGCCGGTGACGGCGGCGGTGGGCATTTCAATCCAACGGTAGTTCTGAATTTGACGGCCGAGGTCGTGACCACTCCGATTGGCTATGATACCGCTGGCTCATCGTTTACTGACCGAGCCTCGTCCGTTCTGGATGGCGTAGATTCATCTACGTTGCTGCCTGCGGCAACGAATACCACCGATACCACCCCGCCTTCTGTCACCATTGTCATAAACAGTGATGGCACAGTAAGTTTCGTCTTCACAAAACCGGTCGTTGGTTTTGACCTCAGTGATATCACCGTAACAAACGGCGCAGTAACGAATCTGGTGCAGGATCCTAACGATCCGACTCGCTGGACGGCGACATTGACGCCAGCCGCCAATTTTGAGGGAGAAGTCCGCGTCAGTATTCCTGACGGCAGCTACACCGATGCTGCGGGCATTCCTGGTACGGGGGGAAGTGAAGCGATAACGGTCGATACTTTGCCCCCTGTCGCCTCAATCTCTATTGATAATGTCACGTCAGATAACGTCATCAACGCCAGTGAGTCAGGCCAGACGATCGCCGTCACGGGTCAGGTTGGTAATGAAGTCAAAGCGGGCGACGCTATCACCGTTACCGTTGGCATGGAAACCTACCAGACGACCGTCAATGCGGACGGTAAAACCTGGAGCGTGAACGTTCCGGGTGCTGTACTTGCTGCTAACGGTGATATCTCTGCCAGCGTCACTACGCGTGATAGCGCAGGCAATGTCACGACTGCGAATACCAGCCACACTTACGGTGTCGATACCGTTGCGCCGGTGGCGTCGATCTCTGTCGATAATGTCACGTCGGATAATGTGATTAATGCGACTGAGTCCGGTCAGACGATTGCGGTCACCGGTCAGGTTGGTAATGAAGTGAAGGCAGGCGACGCCATCACCGTTACCGTTGGCACAGAAACCTACCAGACGACGGTGAATACCGACGGCAAGACCTGGAGTGTCAACGTGCCGGGTTCTGTACTTGCTGCTAACAGTGATGTCTCAGCTTCGGTCACCACGCGTGATACCGCAGGCAATGTCACGACTGCGAACACCAGCCACACTTACGGTGTGGATACGGTTGCGCCGGTTGCTTCAATTTCAATTGATAACGTCACGTCCGATAACGTGATTAACGCCAGCGAATCGGGGCAGACCATTGCCGTCACGGGTCAGGTTGGCAATGAAGTGAAAGCAGGCGATGCAATCACCGTTACTGTCGGCACCGAAACCTACCAGACGACGGTCAATACCGACGGCAAAACCTGGAGCGTGAATGTGCCGGGGGCGGTACTGGCAGCCAATGGCGATATCTCCGCTACCGTGACCACGCGCGATACCGCCGGTAACGTGACTACTGCCAATACTTCGCACGCTTACGGTGTGGATACGGTTGCGCCGGTGGCGTCGATCTCTATTGATAACGTCACGTCCGATAACGTGATTAACGCCAGCGAATCGGGTCAGACGATTTCCGTGACGGGTAAAGTCGATAACGATGTCAAAGCAGGCGATGCGGTTACCGTCAAAGTTGGCAGCGAGACTTATCAGACGACGGTCAATACCGATGGCAAAACCTGGAGTGTGAACGTCCCGGGATCGGTTCTGGCAGCGAATGGCGATATCTCCGCCAGTGTGACCACGCGCGATACCGCAGGCAACATTACCACCGCCAATACCAGCCACATTTACGGTGTGGATACTGTCGCACCAACGGCGTCGATTTCTATCGACAATGTCACCTCGGACAACGTGATTAACGCCAGCGAGTCCGGTCAGACGATTGCTATTACCGGTCAGGTCGGCAATGAAGTGAAAGCCGGCGATGCGATCACCGTTACCGTCGGTACCGAAACGTACCAGACGACGGTGAATACCGATGGCAAGACCTGGAGCGTGAATGTCCCGGGATCCGTGCTGGCAGCCAATGGCGATATCTCCGCCAGCGTGACTACGCGCGATCCCGCAGGCAATGTCACGACTGCGAATACCAGTCACACTTACGGTGTGGATACGGTTGCGCCAGTCGCGTCGATCGCTATCGACAATATCACCAGCGATAACGTGATTAATGCCAGCGAATCCGGTCAGACGATTGCCGTGACCGGTAAAGTCGATAACGACGTCAAAGCGGGTGATGCGGTTACCGTTAAAGTCGGCACCGAGACCTACCAGACGACGGTGAATGCCGATGGCGAGACCTGGAGCGTCAACGTTCCGGGATCGGTGC
The DNA here is from genome assembly GCF_032905925.1 of Pectobacterium sp. HCp5_1. Lineage (NCBI taxonomy): Bacteria > Pseudomonadati > Pseudomonadota > Gammaproteobacteria > Enterobacterales > Pectobacteriaceae > Pectobacterium > Pectobacterium sp. HCp5_1. The sequence continues at coordinate 94,689 of NZ_JAUMIO010000011.1, read as the reverse complement.
TGGCCGCTAACGGTGATGTGAGTGCGACCGTCACCACGCGCGATACGGCAGGCAACGTCACCACCGCCAATACTAGCCACGCTTACGGTGTGGATACGGTTGCGCCGGTGGCGTCGATCTCTATTGATAACGTCACCTCGGATAACGTGATTAATGCGACCGAGTCCGGTCAGACGATAGCGGTCACCGGTCAGGTTGGCAATGAAGTGAAAGCGGGTGATGCGATCACGGTTAAAGTCGGCACGGAAACCTACCAGACCACCGTCAATACCGATGGCAAAACCTGGAGCGTGAATGTTCCCGGTGCTGTGTTGGCCGCCAATGGTGATGTGAGTGCTACCGTTACCACACGCGATACTGCAGGCAATGTCACCACCGCGAACACCAGCCACGCTTACGGTGTCGATACCGTTGCGCCAATTGCCTCGATCGCTATCGATAATATCACGCCCGATAACGTGATTAACGCGACTGAATCCGGCCAGACCATAGCCGTCACCGGTAAAGTCGATAACGACGTCAAAGCGGGTGACGCGATTACCGTAAAAGTCGGTACCGAAACCTACCAGACGACGGTGAATACCGACGGTCAAACCTGGAGTGTGAACGTTCCCGGTTCTGTGCTGGCAGCGAACGGTGATGTGAGTGCGACTGTCACTACACGTGATACTGCAGGCAACGTCACGACTGCGAACACGAATCACACTTATGGTGTGGATGCTGTTGCACCAGTTGCTTCTATCTCTATCGATAACGTCACGTCCGATAACGTGATTAACGCCAGCGAATCCGGTCAGACAATTTCCGTCACCGGTCAGGTCGGTAATGAAGTGAAAGCCGGTGATGCGGTTACCGTGAAAGTCGGCACCGAGACCTACCAGACTACCGTCAATGCGGACGGTAAAACCTGGAGCGTCAACGTACCGGGTTCGGTGTTGGCAGCGAACAGTGATGTGAGCGCGACCGTCACCACACGCGATACCGCCGGCAATGTCACCACCGCGAATACCAGCCACACTTACGGTGTCGATACCGTTGCACCAACCGCATCGATTGCTATCGACAACATCACCAGCGATAACGTGATTAACGCCAGCGAATCCGGCCAGACGATTACGGTCACCGGGCAGGTTGGCAATGAAGTGAAAGCGGGCGATGCGGTTACCGTTAAAGTTGGCACGGAAACGTACCAGACGGCAGTGAATACCGATGGTAAAACCTGGAGTGTGAACGTTCCGGGTTCGGTGCTGGCCGCGAATGGCGATATCTCTGCTTCGGTCACCACACGCGATACCGCAGGCAATGTCACCACGGCTAATACCAGCCATGCTTACGGCGTCGATACGGTTGCACCAACCGCATCGATATCTATCGACAATGTCACCAGCGATAACGTGATTAACGCCAGCGAATCCGGCCAGACGATTACGGTCACCGGTCAGGTTGGCAATGAAGCCAAAGCGGGCGATGCGGTTACCGTAAAAGTCGGTACCGAGATCTATCAGACCACGGTGAATACCGATGGTAAAACCTGGAGCGTCAACGTACCGGGTTCGGTGCTGGCAGCGAATAGTGATGTTAGTGCCACCGTCACCACGCGCGATACCGCAGGCAATGTCACCACTGCGAATACCAGCCACGCTTACGGTGTCGATACGGTTGCGCCAGTGGCGTCGATCTCTATTGATAATGTCACCAGCGATAACGTGATTAATGCGACCGAATCGGGTCAGACTATTTCCGTCACCGGTCAGGTCGGCAATGAAGTCAAAGCCGGTGATGCGGTTACCGTTAAAGTCGGGACCGAGACCTACCAGACGACGGTGAATGCCGATGGCAAGACCTGGAGCGTGAATGTTCCCGGTTCCGTACTGGCCGTCAATGGCGATATCTCCGCTAGCGTGACCACGCGTGATACGGCAGGCAACGTCACGACTGCCAATACCTCGCACGCTTACGGCGTGGATACCGTTGCGCCCGTTGCTTCAATTTCAATTGATAACGTCACATCCGATAACGTGATCAATGCTGCTGAGTCCGGCCAGACGATTGCGGTCACGGGGCAGATCGGCAATGAAGTCAAAGCGGGCGATGCGATCACGGTAAAAGTCGGCACCGAAACGTACCAGACGACGGTGAATGCCGACGGCAAGACCTGGAGCGTCAATGTTCCGGGATCGGTACTGGCTGCTAACGGGGATATCTCCGCCAGCGTGACCACGCGTGACGCCGCAGGCAATGTCACCACCGCGAATACGACTCACGCTTACAGCGTGGATACCGTTGCACCGACGGCGTCGATATCTATCGACAATGTCACCAGCGATAACGTGATTAACGCCAGCGAATCGGGTCAGACCATTGCCGTTACCGGAAAGGTCGGTAATGAAGTTAAAGTCGGTGATGCGATTACGGTTAAAGTCGGCACCGAGACCTACCAGACAACGGTGAATACCGACGGTAAAACCTGGAGTGTGAACGTTCCCGGTTCTGTGCTGGCAGCGAACGGTGATGTCTCAGCCTCGGTCACCACGCGTGATACCGCCGGTAACGTCACGACTGCGAACACCAGCCACACATACAGCGTGGATACCGTTGCACCTGTGGCGTCAATCTCTATTGATAATGTCACCAGCGATAACGTGATCAATGCGAGCGAATCCGGTCAGACCATTGCGGTCACCGGTAAGGTCGATAACGACGTCAAAGCGGGTGATGCGGTTACCGTTAAAGTTGGCACGGAAACGTACCAGACCACGGTGAATACCGACGGTAAAACCTGGAGCGTCAATGTTCCCGGTTCGGTACTGGCTGCTAACGGTGATGTCTCGGCGACGGTCACCACGCGCGATACCGCAGGTAACGTGACTACCGCGAATACCAGCCACACTTACGGTGTGGATACCATCGCGCCAGTGGCGTCGATCGCTATCGACAATATCACGTCCGATAACGTCATCAATGCGACCGAGTCCGGTCAGACAATTTCCGTCACCGGTCAGGTCGGTAATGAAGTGAAAGTCGGTGATGCGGTTACCGTTAAAGTGGGTTCTGAAACGTACCAGACGACAGTGAATACCGATGGCAAGACCTGGAGCGTGAATGTTCCCGGTTCTGTGCTGGCTGCTAACGGCGATGTCTCTGCTTCGGTCACCACGCGCGATACCGCAGGCAACGTCACGACTGCGAACACCAGTCATGCTTACGGTGTCGATACCGTTGCACCGGTGGCCTCAATTTCAATTGATGATGTCACCAGCGATAACGTGATCAATGCGACCGAGTCCGGTCAGACCATTGCGGTGACGGGTAAAGTTGGTAATGAAGTCAAAGCGGGTGACGCCGTTACGGTTAAAGTGGGTACCGAGACGTACCAGACAACGGTGAATACCGATGGCAAAACCTGGAGTGTGAACGTTCCCGGTTCTGTACTCGCGGCTAACGGTGATGTGAGTGCGACGGTCACGACACGTGATACCGCAGGCAATGTCACCACCGCGAACACCAGCCACGCTTACGGTGTGGATACGGTGGCACCTGTCGCTTCAATTTCTATTGATAACGTCACCAGCGATAACGTGATTAACGCGACCGAGTCCGGCCAGACAATCACGGTGACGGGTAAAGTCGGTAATGAGGTTAAAGCGGGCGATGCGGTTACGGTTAAAGTCGGTACCGAGACCTACCAGACAACCGTGAATACCGATGGTAAAACCTGGAGCGTGAATGTTCCCGGTTCCGTACTGGCCGTCAATGGCGATATCTCCGCTAGCGTGACCACGCGTGACGCCGCAGGCAATGTCACCACCGCGAATACGACTCACGCTTACGGTGTGGATACCGTTGCGCCTGTTGCCTCAATTTCAATTGATGATGTCACCAGCGATAACGTGATTAACGCGACCGAATCGGGTCAGACGATTGCGGTGACCGGTCAGGTCGATAACGACGTCAAAGCGGGCGATACGATCACCGTTACCGTTGGCACGGAAACGTACCAGACGACGGTGAATACCGATGGTAAAACCTGGAGCGTGAATGTTCCGGGATCCGTGCTGGCAGCCAATGGTGATGTGAGTGCGACTGTCACCACACGTGATACCGCAGGCAACGTCACGACTGCCAATACTTCGCACACTTACGGCGTGGGTACGGTTGCGCCAGTGGCGTCGATTGCTATCGATAATGTCACCAGTGATAACGTGATCAATGCGACCGAGTCCGGTCAGACGATTGCGGTCACCGGTCAGGTGGGCAATGAAGTGAAAGCGGGTGACGCCATCACGGTTAAAGTCGGCACGGAAACGTACCAGACGACCGTCAATACCGATGGCAAGACCTGGAGCGTGAACGTTCCGGGAGCGGTGCTGGCCGTGAACGGCGATATCTCCGCCAGCGTCACCACGCGTGATACCGCGGGTAATACCACTACTGCCAATACTAGCCACACTTATGGCGTCGATACCGTCGCGCCAACTGCTTCCATTACTATCGACAATGTCACCAGCGATAACGTGATCAATGCTTCCGAGTCCGGCCAGACCATTGCGGTGACGGGTAAAGTTGATAACGACGTCAAAGCGGGTGATGTGGTTACCGTTAAAGTCGGTCCCGAAACCTACCAGACCACGGTCAATACCGACGGCAAAACCTGGAGCGTGAACGTACCGGGTTCGGTGCTGGCCGCGAATGGCGATATCTCGGCGACCGTCACCACGCGTGATACGGCTGGCAATGTCACCACCGCGAATACCATTCACACCTACGGTGTCGATACCGTTGCACCAACTGCATCGATATCTATCGACAACATCACATCAGATAATGTCATCAACGCCACTGAGTCCGGCCAGACGATTGCGGTCACCGGTCAGGTCGGCAATGAAGTCAAAGCGGGCGATGCGGTTACCGTAAAAGTCGGTACCGAAACCTACCAGATCACCGTCAATGCCGACGGCAAGACCTGGAGCGTGAATGTTCCCGGTTCTGTACTGGCTGCTAACGGTGATGTGAGTGCGACGGTCACGACACGCGATACGGCAGGCAATGTCACGACCGCGAACACCAGCCACGCTTACAGCGTGGATACCGTCGCGCCAACCGCATCGATATCTATCGACAATGTCACCAGCGATAACGTGATTAACGCCAGCGAATCCGGCCAGACGATTACGGTCACCGGGCAGGTTGGCAATGAAGTGAAAGCGGGCGATGCGGTTACCGTCAAAGTCGGTACCGAAACCTATCAGACAACCGTGAATGCGGACGGTAAAACCTGGAGTGTGAACGTTCCGGGAACAGTTCTTGCTGCTAACGGTGATATCTCCGCCAGCGTCACCACGCGCGATCCCGCAGGCAACGCTACTACCGCGAATACCAGTCACACTTACGGTGTGGACATCGTTGCGCCAGTGGCGTCGATCTCTATTGATAATGTCACCAGCGATAACGTGATTAACGCGGCCGAATCCGGCCAGACGATAGCTGTGACGGGTAAAGTCGATAACGACGTCAAAGTGGGTGATGCGGTTACGGTTAAAGTCGGCACCGAAACCTATCAGACGACCGTGAATACCGACGGCAAGACCTGGAGCGTCAACGTTCCGGGATCTGTACTGGCTGCTAACGGTGATGTCTCTGCTTCGGTCACTACCCGTGAT
>NZ_JAUMIO010000011.1:0-88929 GCF_032905925.1 Pectobacterium sp. HCp5_1 | reverse complement strand
CAATGCTTCCGAGTCCGGCCAGACCATTGCGGTGACGGGTAAAGTTGATAACGACGTCAAAGCGGGTGATGTGGTTACCGTTAAAGTCGGTCCCGAAACCTACCAGACCACGGTCAATACCGATGGCAAGACCTGGAGCGTCAATGTTCCGGGATCCGTGCTGGCTGCGAACGGTGATGTGAGTGCGACCGTCACCACCCGCGATACCGCAGGCAATGTCACGACTGCTAATACCAGTCACACTTACGGCGTCGATACCGTTGCGCCAGTGGCGTCGATCTCTATTGATAACGTCACGTCCGATAACGTGATTAACGCGACCGAGTCCGGTCAGACGATTGCGGTGACGGGTAAAGTCGGTAATGAAGTGAAAGCCGGTGATGCAGTTACGGTTAAAGTCGGTACCGAAACCTACCAGACGACGGTCAATACCGATGGCAAGACCTGGAGCGTGAATGTTCCGGGAGCGGTACTGGCAGCCAATGGCGATATCTCCGCTAGCGTGACCACGCGCGATCCCGCAGGCAACGTCACCACCGCGAATACCAGTCACACATATGGTGTCGATACCGTCGCGCCGGTGGCTTCAATTTCTATTGATAATGTCACGTCCGATAATGTGATTAACGCCAGCGAATCGGGTCAGACGATTGCGGTCACCGGTCAGGTCGGCAATGAAGTCAAAGCGGGTGATGCGGTTACTGTTAAAGTCGGCACCGAGACCTACCAGACGACCGTCAATGCTGATGGTAAGACCTGGAGCGTGAATGTCCCGGGATCCGTGCTGGCCGCTAACGGTGATGTCTCTGCTTCGGTCACCACACGCGATACCGCCGGCAATGTCACCACCGCCAATACCAGCCACACTTACGGCGTGGACACCGTTGCACCAGTCGCGTCTATTTCTATCGATAACGTCACGTCCGATAACGTGATTAACGCCAGCGAATCCGGTCAGACGATTGCGGTGACGGGTAAAGTCGATAACGATGTAAAAGCGGGCGATGCGGTTACGGTTAAAGTCGGCACCGAGACCTATCAGACCACCGTCAATGCGGATGGTAAAACCTGGAACGTGAACGTTCCAGGTTCTGTACTTGCTGCTAACGGTGATATCTCAGCGTCGGTCACCACACGCGATACCGCAGGCAATGTCACGACAGCGAACACGAATCACACTTATGGTGTGGATACGGTAGCACCAGTAGCGTCTATTTCTATCGATAACGTTACGTCCGATAACGTGATTAACTCTGCCGAATCGGGCCAGACGATTGCGGTGACCGGTCAGGTTGGCAATGAAGTCAAAGCGGGCGACGCCGTTATCGTAAAAGTCGGTACCGAAACGTACCAAACGACCGTCAATGCTGACGGCAAGACCTGGAGCGTCAATGTTCTGGGATCGGTGCTGGCAGCGAACGGTGATGTGAGTGCGACCGTCACCACCCGCGATACCGCGGGCAACGCTACCACAGCTAACACCAGTCATGCTTACGGTGTCGATACGGTTGCGCCAACCGCATCGATCTCTATTGATAATGTCACGTCCGATAACGTGATTAATGCGGCCGAGTCCGGCCAGACGATTGCGGTGACCGGCCAGGTGGGCAATGAAGTGAAAGCGGGCGACGCGGTTACCGTCAAAGTCGGCACCGAGACCTACCAGACGAACGTCAATGCGGACGGTAAAACCTGGAGCGTGAACGTTCCGGGAGCTGTTCTTGCTGTAAACAGCGATATCTCTGCGTCGGTCACCACCCGTGATACGGCAGGTAACGCCACCACTGCTAATACCAGTCATGCTTACGGTGTGGATACGGTGGCACCAACCGCATCGATTACCATCGATAACGTCACTGCCGATAACGTGATTAATGCCAGTGAATCCGGCCAAACCATTGCCGTCACCGGTCAGGTCGGTAACGAAGTCAAAGCGGGCGATGCGGTTACGGTTAAAGTCGGCACCGAGACCTACCAGACGATGGTGAATACCGATGGTAAAACCTGGAACGTGAACGTTCCAGGTTCTGTACTTGCTGCTAACGGTGATATCTCAGCGTCGGTCACCACACGCGATACCGCAGGCAATGTCACGACAGCGAACACGAATCACACTTATGGTGTGGATACGGTAGCACCAGTAGCGTCTATTTCTATCGATAACGTTACGTCCGATAACGTGATTAACTCTGCCGAATCGGGCCAGACGATTGCGGTGACCGGTCAGGTTGGCAATGAAGTCAAAGCGGGCGACGCCGTTATCGTAAAAGTCGGTACCGAAACGTACCAAACGACCGTCAATGCTGACGGCAAGACCTGGAGCGTCAATGTTCTGGGATCGGTGCTGGCAGCGAATGGCGATATCTCCGCCACCGTGACTACCCGTGATACGGCAGGCAATGTCACGATCGCGAACACCAGCCACACTTACGGCGTGGACACCGTTACACCAGTCGCTTCAATTTCTATCGATAACGTTACGTCCGATAACGTGATTAACGCTAATGAATCCAGACAAACGATCCCTGTTACCGGAAAAGTCGGCAATGAGGTTAGGGCGGGCGATAGCGTTACGGTTAAAGTCGGCACCGAAACCTACCAGACGACGGTGAATACTGATGGCAAAACCTGGAGCGTCAATGTTCCCGGGTCGGTACTGGCGGCTAACAGTGACATTAGCGCCAGCGTGACCACGCGTGATGCATCGGGGAATGCCACTACGGCGAATACTCATCATGCATACAGCGTGGATACGACCGCACCAGAAATTGATATTACGAATTTCGCGGGTAACGATGGCTACGTTAGCCAAAGTGAGTCGAAAAACACTCTGGTCAGCGGCACGAGCAACGAGAAGAAGGTCGATCTGGTCTTTACCGACGTGAATGGTAAGTCGGTTACGCTGCATGATGTGCCCGTGACGAACGGAAAATGGCAGACGAATGTCGATCTGAGTACGTTAGCGGAAGGCAAGATTACCGCAGGAGCGACGGCAACCGATGCGGCAGGTAATCAGGCGCATGATAACAGTCAGGCTATCATGGATATTACGCCGCCAGCCGCACACAACAACACGGTGTCTGGTACGGAAGACACGCCGCTGCACATTGGCTGGAGCGATCTAGGCGTATCGAGCGATACCACAAGCATCGTGATTTCGTCTCTGCCGCCTGCTGCCGCTGGCACGCTCTATTTTAATGATAACGGGAGTTGGAAAGCGGTCACGGTTGGGCAAACCTTTACCGCTGGCAACACCGATCTGCGCTTTACGCCAGTGGGTAATGTCTCTGGTGCGTCGCTGGGTGATATTGGTTATCGGCCTGTTGATGTCGCGGGTAACACCGGCGATAAAGCTGTGCTGCATATTGGCATAACACCGGTAGCCGATGCGCCAGTCGTGAGCCTGAACACCACCGCTGGTACCACAACGCCGACTTCTTCGGAAATCATCAAGGTGAATGGAGGAAGTGGGAAGTCCGGTGGGTTTGATGTGCAAGATGGGAAAATTGTTAAGATCGGCAGTGGCGTGCGCGTTTGGTTGACTGAGGGTGACACTGCGCCTACTGCTGCTAACCCTTCGGAACAAGTTAAGTATTACGGCAAAGATAACAACAATGGTAATCCTGGGGGATCGACAAGCTATGCTGACATTTTCGTAGTTCATTCAAAAAGTGGATGGTTTTATAGGCAGGCTGACTGGAGTGAAGCACAAAAACAGTATAACCAGCTTGATTCTGTCCACGGGAATAGTCAGTCACAGTCGAGTAACCCAGGTAAAGATTATATCTTTGTCCAAAAAGAAGAAGGCTTTACCTATAAGGCTGAAAACTCAACGAATAATAGAAATAATAACTTCAACACAATGGATGGTGTGAAAGTTACTTATTCTGATGGAAAGGGGCATTCAGGGTCTTTAATCAAGCAGGTCAGTAACCAGCTTGAAGGGGTGATCTACAGCGATGGTTCGACGTATACCGCCGGAAATAGTGCGACGGTGGACAAAGTACCTGGTCAGGTGGGAAAACAAACCTATGTTCTCGATGTTTCGGCAGCATTGACCGATCGTGACGGTAGTGAAACGTTGTCAGGGATTCGGTTGACAGGGATTCCAACGGGCACGGTGCTGACTGACCAGATTAATAACGTGAAGTATACCGTGGGTGCTGATGGTACCTACCTGATTCAAAATGCGCACAATGCCCAAACGCTGGCTGGGAAGATTACGCTTGAGGTGCCAGGCGATGCCGGTAAATTGAATGTTGTTGCACAGGCGACATCGACAGAAATGGGCAACCACGATACGGCAACGGGTTATTCGGCGGAAGGCGCTGAGCAATATGGATTGAGTGTCGGTGCGGCAGGTAACGATACGATATCCGGCACATATAATGATGATGTGCTGTTTGGCGATGTCGTGTCGTTCCCTAATATCGACGGTAACGGCATTGCGGCTTTACAGAACTACATCGGCAAGCAGTTAGGTATGCAAACAGGCGTACCCACTGCGAAAGAGATGCATGGTTATATTGCCACGCACAGCGCGGAGTTTGATTTGTCATCGGCGAAAGATGGCAATGACATACTCAATGGCGGCGACGGAGATGATATTCTCTTCGGCCAGGGGGGAAATGACACCCTCTATGGTGGGGCGGGGAATGACCTGCTTTACGGCGGCAGCGGAGACGACATCCTGATTGGCGGCGCGGGGGGCGATACGCTCATCGGCGGGGCGGGGGCGGATACCTTTAAGTGGCAGGCTGGCGATATCGGCAACGATGTGATCAAAGACTTCAATGCCAAAGAAGGTGACCGGATTGATTTAAGCGATCTGGTTGGCGAACTGGAGGAAGGCACCGATATCAGCCGCTATATTCGCATCACCGATAATCATGGTTCACCGACGATTGAAGTGAGCACCGCGGGGAACTTTACGGCGGATAAAGGCGGAACGGTTGCAGTGTCGATTACGTTGGAACACTATAACGGTGCATTGCCGTCGCTTGAAAGTCTGGTCAGCAAGCCAGAACCGTCTAGCTGACGAAAAGGGGGAGCCTGCCCGGCTCCTTTCTTTATCAAAAACTTAAAAGGTCTCCGAAAATGTTTTATATCCAGCGCGACAGTGATGGCCACCTGATGAAGGTAGAAAAGAGTCCTTTTCCTGAAATGAACGGTGAACTGTCCGATGATTCGCGTGAGGCGCAGGCCTGGTTCCGCAGTCATCAGGCTGCGATGTCCAGCCTCCAGCAACTGCGGCAAAGCGATCTGGAAATGGTGCGCGTGCTGGAGGATTTAATTCAGGTTTTGATTCAGAAAGGGGTGGTCAGCATTACCGATTTCCCTCAGGCGGCACAGCTGAAGTTGATTAACCGTGCGCAGGCGCGTGAAGCCCTGAATGGCGGGTTAAACAAGTTGATTGGCGACGATGAAGAGACGATGTTTTAAAAACGTACTGTTTTAAAGACTTGTGTTTTAAAGGCTTACTGTTTTAAAAACATAACGCTTTAAAAACATAATGCTTTGAAGAAGAAATCATCCCTTAACATCCCGTTCAGCCGTTTCAGGCTTCTCACTATCGTAGTGAGAAGCCTGAGTCGTTAAACGCCGTTAGCCAAAATAATGTGGTATCAGATTCTGACCGCTGGTACCGGTTCACCCAGCAGCCGTCCCATCGCGCCCTGTAATCCCATCTCCTGAAGCACTTTCAGCTCACCTGCGGTTTCAACACGTTCGGCGATAAGCGGCAGGGCGATACTGTTGGTGGCGCGATACAGCGCTTCGATAAACATTTGTTTATCGTCCTCCTGATCGATGTTGCGGATGTAGCTGCCATCGACTTTCAGGTAAGCCAGACCCCATTGCGACAGGTTGCCGATCATATTAAAGCGCCCGCCAAAATGCTGTAGCCCCAGCGCACAGCCATGTTCATTCAGCAGCTTGATTAAGGCTTCCAACTGGGCGCTGTCTGGCAATTGGTTCTCATCCAGCTCCAGAATCAGTCGTCTGGCGACGTCAGGCTGATGCTTCAACGGGGCAAGCAGATCGGCGAGCAGATGAAGATTCAGAACCGTGGTGCCTGACAGGCTCAGTGCCAGATTGCCGTCGTGCTGACGAAGATAGTCCAGCACTTCGCGAAGCATAGTCTGATCCAGACGGGTATCCCAGCCAAAGCGTTGGATCCACGGCAGGAAACGGCCTGCGGCGACACTGTTTCCTTGCTCATCCTGAATGCGCGCCAGTACCTTATGATGCAGCATTTGGCGGGGATCGTCACAGGCGACGACGGGTTGCAGGAAAAGCTGCAAGCGTTCCTGTTCCAAAATGGGATCGAGCAGGTTAAACCATCTATGGCGATCGGTTTCGACCTGTTCGGCACTGACGGACGGTATGTCGTGAGGCGCGGTGCTATCGGTATTGCTTTCGGCTCGCGTGAGCGCCTGATCGCCCTGAATAAACAGGGATTGCGCGGTGTCGCCGGGGCGGAAAGGCACCATACCGAATTGGGCGACAGGGGAGACGTCGGTTTCGCCTGTCAGATGCAACGTTTCGATGTTGCGCGTCAGTTCGCCAATCAGCGCATAGGCTTCTTTATCGACCAATCCTGGGCAGAACAGCGCAAATTCCCCGCCGCGGATACGTGCTAGAAGACTTTCCGCATGGGTATGCTGCTTTTGCGTGTTACGCAGAATATGCCCGACGGAGGCTAATAGCGTATCGGTGCGCTGGCCGCCCAGCCGCTGATTCATCCCTGCCAGATCCTGAACGCGAATCATAATAAGGAAGCCGGGGGCGGTTTCTTCGTCGGCCAGTTTGTCGTTGAACTGCATGTCAAACGCGCGACGGTTATTCAATCCGGTTTGAGGATCCTGATAGGCTTCCTGACGTAAGCGCTCGCTCCGTTCCGCTTCCTCTTCAAACAGCGTTTTGAGCTTGCTGACCATCAGGTTCATCGCTTGTGCAACACGGCGAAACTCGGGCGTATTGGGCAAATCCGGCTGGCTAAGGAATTCACGACGGGTAATGGCCAGCGACTGATCGACAATATAATCCAGCGGACGCAGTTGGCGGCGCAGGAACAGCGCGCCGAGGAGTACGCCTAGCGTGCCGCAGCCAAGCAGCCACAGGAAGGTGGCCGTGCTGCTGCGCCACAAACGGGTGACTGCGAACATCGGATGGCTGACGACTTCGACTTTTGCCGCCTGTTCCCAGCCGCGCATCACGATGGCTTCGCCCGCACCGGGTTGCAGGTTCACTAACTGAACAAACCAGCGCGGGACGTCAGGGATATCCGGCGAGGCAGTGCGTTCCAGCGTAACGTTGCTGGTTTTTAAATCCCGCACGCGGATACTGGAAAAGTAGCCGCTGTCGAAAATCGAGCTGACCATCAGCTCTACCATTGCCGCGTCATCGATATTCGGCGTCAGGGAAAGCCCAAGTGCGGTGGCGGCATCCTGCGCGTGAGAGTGAAGCTGGTTGTTGTACTGTTCACGCGAATTTTCCAGGCTGACGAAAAAGCTCCCGCTGAAAATAATTAGCACAAACAGGCAGATGGCTATCAGTAATTGTTTGTATAGAGACATAGCCTACCTTTACTCCTCAATTGAAAACCCTTCGGCACGCATTTTGGTTAATACATCCTGCCAGCGTGAAAGTCGTTTACTGTCACCTACGCGTTTATTGCTGCCTCTGGCTCCGGGCAGCCAGAGGCCTCCGCCATTAAAGGCATACACCGGAACTAAATCAGTGCGCTCTGTCGCGGGTTGGATCTTGTCGGTCAGATTATCCAGCACCAGCGGAATCGAGGTTGGCATGGGATAATAGGTAACCACCATATGCGCTTTATTCAGACGCAGGGCTTTAACATAGGTAATACGTAATTTGTCCGCCGGAACGCCTAAATGACGCAGCGTAAAATACTTGGCGAGCGCATAGTCTTCGCAGTCTCCGGCACCTTTACGCAGCGCTTCAATCGGCGTAGCCCAGTAATCTTCCTGATTCCAGACGACAATATCATCGCGAAACAGCATACGGTCATTGAAAAATTGGTTCACGCTACTGAGTAGAACCTTTTCCTCTTTGTTGAGGGAATTGGCCAAGAGCGTCTGCCATTCATCTATTCGGCGGCGAGCATCGGGCGTTGCCGGGCCATAAAGCTGCTCGGTTCGCTGATTAATGGTAATAAAATCCCAGTCCGCACGTAGGGAACCCGCCAGCAGAAACAGCAGACAGCTAATAAAGAAAAACGTGTAACTGGAGAGTCTGAACCCGGAGAATCGCACTGAGGTTTCTCTGTTTACCTTGCGAGATGAATGTGGAGGGTTAATTCGATGCAGAATAGCGTACTTTCACAGCTCTCAAAAGCATATATACCCCAAATAATTCGAGTTTCAGGAAGGCGGCAAGAGAAGGAATCCCGATGAGCTTACTGAGGTAAGTGATTCGGGTGACTGAATGCAGCCAACGCACATGCAACTTGAAGTATGACGGGTATAGTGGTGAAAATGATTGTTTGTCATAAGCGTGTAAAACGCTGGCATAAAGCATGAGGTAGCAGAATGCGTTCAGATGTGATGGATGGAGAGAACCTTAATCTAGGGACGCTGGTTTCCGAAACTCGGAATCCGGCGACGATGGCGCTGGATCAGTTCTCTACGCTGGAGATGATGCGCGCGTTTAATCAGGAAGATCGGAAAGTGCCTGAAGCTATTGCGCAGGTTTTACCCGCGATTGCCGAGGCTGTCGATCTGGCGACGGCCTCGTTACAGGAGGGCGGGCGGCTGATCTATCTGGGCGCGGGGACCAGCGGCCGTTTGGGCGTACTGGATGCCTCAGAGTGTCCGCCGACGTTTGGCGTGCCGCACGGGCTGGTTATCGGCCTGATTGCCGGTGGGCCGGGCGCGTTGCTTAAAGCGGTTGAAGGTGCGGAAGACGACCCTGCACTCGGTGAGGCGGATTTAAAAGCGCTGGATGTCACCGCGGCGGATATGGTTGTCGGCCTTGCGGCATCAGGCCGGACGCCGTATGTGATTGGCGCATTGCGCTATGCGCGTGACGTTGGCTGTCGGACGGCGGCGATCTCCTGTAATCCGCATTCACCCATCGCACAGGAAGCGCAGGTGGCGATTTCTCCGGTGGTTGGCCCGGAAGCGTTAACGGGGTCGACGCGCTTGAAGTCGGGAACGGCGCAAAAACTCGTCCTGAATATGATTTCTACCGGCGCAATGGTTAAGCTGGGAAAGGTGTACCAGAATTTGATGGTGGATGTGAAGGCAACCAACGTGAAGCTGTTGGATCGGGCTTGCCGCATTGTGGTTGAAGCAACGGGTGCCGAGCGGGACAAGGCGCGGCAGGCGCTGGTGCAGGCGGATAATGAGGTTAAACCTGCAATTCTGATGCTTCTGGCTAATATTGACGTGGCAGCGGCGCGTGAGCGCCTGAAACAACACAACGGTTATCTGCGTGAGGCGCTGATTGGCGGATAAAATTATCTTGGTGTAAGTCGGGAGAAATGTTTTGAGTGATAAGCGAGAGCAACGCATTGTTTTTTTTGATCTGGATGGCACGTTGCATCAGCAGGACATGTTTGGCAGCTTTTTGCGTTTTTTACTTCGCCGGCTGCCGTTAAATCTCGTTCTGGTTATCCCGCTATTACCTCTTATCGGGCTGGGGCTACTGATTCGCGGTCGCGCGGCCCGGTGGCCGATGAGCTGGCTGCTGTGGGCGATTACGTTTGGGCGTGATGAAGACGAGCTGGTTCAACTGGAAAAGCAGTTTGTCGGCGCGTTTCGTCATGATGTCATTCCATTTCCGCAGGTTCAGCAGCGGCTGAAAACCTATCTTGAAGACAGTGACGCACAGGTCTGGCTGGTGACGGGATCGCCGCAGCGGCTGGTGGAACAGGTCTATCATGATTCGCCTTTTCTGCCCGGCGTTCGGCTGATGGGAAGCCAGATTACGCGCCGCTACGGCGGCTGGGTATTAACGCTGCGCTGCCTCGGACATGAAAAAGTGGCACAGATGGAGCAGCGTCTCGGCGCGCCGCTCAAGCTCTACAGCGGTTACAGCGATAGCAAACAGGACAACCCGCTGCTCTATTTTTGCGAACACCGCTGGCGAGTCACTCCCGAAGGTAGCCTGCAACAGCTGGAATGATTTTTTCATCCTTTCATCTGATTTTTCATCTCTTCATATAGGTATAATGCGCCGCCAAAATATGAATGACTGTGAGGAAACGTGGGCAACCTGCGTAACGATGAATACTGGATGCGCCATGCATTAATGCTGGCTCAGCGCGCTCAGGATGAAGGCGAAGTGCCGGTTGGTGCGGTGCTGGTGCTGGATAACGAGGCCATCGGCGAAGGGTGGAACCGGCCGATTGGGCATCACGATCCTACCGCGCACGCTGAGATTATGGCGTTGCGGCAGGGAGGGCAGGTGTTGCAGAACTACCGCCTGCTGGAAACGACGCTGTACGTCACGTTGGAGCCGTGCATTATGTGTGCGGGCGCGATGATACACAGCCGTATTGGCCGTCTGGTTTATGGCGCGTCAGATGAGAAAACGGGAGCGGCGGGGTCGCTGGTGGATATTCTGCGCCATCCCGGTATGAATCATCAGATCGTGATTGAATCCGGCATTCTGGCTGATGAATGTTCCGCAACGCTCAGCACGTTCTTTCGCCTGCGTCGTGAACAGCACAAAGCCCGTCGTGCAGCCGAAAAAAACGCTGCGCAGGAATAGCGTAACGCCGATCTTTTAGAATCGAGATACACGGAGCTACCACGGGGCGAGGTGTCCCTGCGGGAACCTCATCCCCGTGTTTCTCCTAAAATGAGGCTGACGTGACCAGCCCGAGTGCAGGAGTGCAGCGTTTTTTTCTTTCTCTATGTAGTCTTATTCCGGCACCTTGCTGACAGGCACGGCCGGATAGCCTTGCGCGATCTGGGTTTGCTGTTGCGCTTTAGCTTCTTTCTCGATCAGGTAACCTTCCAGACTCACCATATAACGCCGAATGTTTTCCACGTAGTTATAGGCTTCGTGTCCGCGCGCGTAGCCGTAGGTAGTTTGCGTGTAATAGCGCTTCTGGCTCAGCATCGGCAGACGCATTTTTACATCGACCCAACTGTCGGGGTTACCCTTCTGTTTTTCGGTCAATTTACGCGCATCAAGCAGATGAGCGTATCCCATGTTGTAAGACGCCAGCGCAAACCAGATTTTTTCATCTTCCGGGATGGTGTCCGGCATTTTCTGCATCATGTGCGACATATATTGCGCACCGCCGCGAATACTTTGCTCAGGGTCGACTCGATCGGTGACGTTCAGGCTTTCTGCCGTGTTGCGCGTGAGCATCATCAGCCCGCGCACGCCGGTAGGTGAGGTTGCCAGCGGGTTCCAGTGTGACTCCTGATAAGAGATGGCGGCCAGCAGCTTCCAGTCGATATCGGTGGCGTATTTTTCAAACAGCGGTCGCAGATCCGGCAGCGTTTCATCAATCGCGCTCAGGAACGTGGTGGTATCGACATAGTCAAATTCGCCAACGTGACCGAGATACTTCTCCTCCAGACGCGCAAGCGTACCGTCTTCGACAATCTGGCTGAAGAAATCCAGCAGCGCAGCGGACAGGCTGTCATCGTGTGAACGGCGCATATACCAGGTAACTGGCTCTTCGTCGCTGAGATCGAAGGCGACGGCGAGCTGCGGATGAATTCGCTGCATCAGGCCGATGGTGACCGAATCACCCAGCGTATAGTCCAGTTTGCCGTCGGCAACCTGCTTCAATAATTCCTGCGTGCTCTGATCGGAGGCCGATTCCCAGCTTAGCTGCGGGTATTTCTCCGCTTTTAGATCGCGCAGGGTAGCGGCGTGCGCGGAACCGGATGTGACGACGAGGCGGCCTTGCAGTTTATCCAGCGTTTTTGGACGGGGTGAACCGAGGCGGTACACCATCTGTTGTGAAATGGAATAGTAGGTTGGGCCGGCGCGGAAGCGTTCCAGACGCTCATGGTTGTAGATCAGCCCGGCAGCCAGCAGATCGGCATCGTCACCGTCCAAATCGTCAAACAGCTCGTCAAGATTCTTGCGTGACGAGACCACCAGCTTGACGCCGAGGTAATCGGCGAACCGTTTTGCCAGTTCATAGTCCAGACCTGTCGGGGATCCGTTGCTCATTGCATAGGTCAGCGGTGAGTTGACCGTGCTGATACGCAACTCACCGCGTGAGAGGATCTGCCTGAGCTGTACATCCTGACTACTGCGCCAGGGAATACTAGGCCATAGCGCTAACGCCAGCAGTAACGTGATAATCCCGATGAAAAAATAATTTAATTTTAAAGGCTTCAAATAGTTATCTCTCGGCGGCCGTGTGGCCAGGCTGTCTGTAACGGCAGTTTTTTTATACGTCATTTCCCAGAGTGGGGGCATTTTGCTTAACAAACCGCCAGTGTGCAACTTTTATTGATTTGGTCACCGATTAATCATTCGTCGGACGCGAAGTGAAATTATCGCCACGCAAACGGTTTCGTCCGAGGGAAGGATTCTCTATAATATGCGCGTTTCCCCCCTGTTGTGCCCCATGGCTGTATCGCAGCCAGTGCATCGAAGACGAGAGAACTTTAGATTATGGAAATACTGCGTGGTTCACCTGCTTTATCGGCTTTTCGTATTAATAAATTGCTGGTCCGCTGCAAAGAGCACGTTTTGCCGGTCAGTGATATCTATGCTGAATACGTACATTTCGCCGATGTCAGCGCCCCGTTGAACAACGATGAACAGGCCAAACTGACACGTTTGCTGAAGTATGGTCCTTCTCTCGCGGAGCACGAGCCGCAAGGCCATCTGTTACTGGTCACGCCGCGTCCCGGCACCATTTCGCCGTGGTCTTCCAAAGCAACGGATATCGCCCATAACTGTGGGTTAAGCAAAGTACTGCGTCTGGAGCGTGGTCTGGCTTTCTATATTCATGCGCCTATGCTGAGCGATGAACAGTGGCAGCAACTGGGGGCACTGCTGCATGACCGAATGATGGAAAGCGTATTTAGCGACCTGAAACAGGCCGAAGCGCTGTTCTCTCATCACCAGCCTGCGCCTTTCAAACGCATCGAAATTCTGCTGCAAGGACGTCAGGCGCTAGAAGAAGCGAACGTCCGTCTGGGACTGGCATTGGCAGAAGATGAAATTGACTATCTGCTGGAAGCCTTCACCAAACTGGGCCGCAATCCTAACGACATCGAACTGTATATGTTCGCCCAGGCGAACTCTGAGCACTGTCGCCACAAGATTTTCAACGCTGATTGGGTGATCGACGGCGTTACTCAGCCGAAGTCACTGTTCAAAATGATCAAAAACACCTTTGAACACACTCCCGATCACGTTCTCTCTGCCTATAAAGACAACGCCGCCGTCATGGAAGGTTCCGCCGTCGGCCGTTTCTACACCGATCCTAACGGGCAATATACTTACCATCAGGAAGACGCCCATATCCTGATGAAAGTTGAAACGCATAACCACCCAACCGCCATTTCACCGTGGCCGGGCGCAGCAACGGGATCCGGTGGTGAAATCCGTGACGAAGGCGCGACAGGCCGTGGCTCCAAGCCGAAAGCCGGTCTGGTGGGCTTCTCTGTATCGAACCTGCGCATTCCTGGCTTTGTCCAGCCGTGGGAAGAAGAAGAGTTCGGCAAGCCAGAGCGTATTGTCAGCGCGCTGGATATCATGACCGAAGGCCCATTGGGCGGTGCGGCATTCAATAACGAATTCGGTCGTCCTGCACTGACGGGCTATTTCCGTACGTATGAAGAGCGTGTTGATAGCCACAATGGCACAGAGCTGCGCGGCTACCATAAACCGATCATGCTGGCGGGCGGCATTGGTAACATCCGTGCCGATCACGTCAAAAAAGGCGAAATTAGCATCGGTGCCAAACTGATTGTACTGGGCGGACCGTCCATGAATATCGGTCTGGGCGGCGGTGCAGCCTCCTCTATGGCATCGGGTCAGTCTGATGCGGATCTGGATTTTGCTTCTGTACAGCGCGATAACCCAGAAATGGAGCGCCGCTGTCAGGAAGTGATCGACCGCTGCTGGCAATTGGGTGAAGCCAACCCGATCCTGTTCATCCACGATGTCGGCGCGGGCGGTCTGTCTAACGCGATGCCGGAACTGGTGAGCGACGGTGGTCGCGGTGGTCGCTTTGAACTGCGCGATATTCTGAACGACGAGCCGGGCATGAGCCCGCTGGAAGTCTGGTGTAACGAATCGCAGGAGCGCTACGTTCTGGCCGTTGCGCCAGAACAGCTGGCACAGTTTGATGAAATTTGTCGTCGTGAACGTGCGCCTTATGCGGTGATTGGTGAGGCAACGGAAGAATTGCATCTGACGATGAACGATCGTCACTTCAACAACCAGCCGATCGATCTACCGCTGGATGTGCTGCTGGGCAAAACGCCGAAGATGCTGCGTGATGTTGAGCGTAAGCAGGTAGAAGGCACGCCGCTACAGCGTGATGAAATCTATCTGGCAGAAGCGGTCGAGCGCGTGCTGCACTTACCTGTTGTCGCCGAAAAAACCTTCCTGATCACCATCGGTGACCGCTCTGTTACCGGTATGGTAGCCCGCGATCAGATGGTCGGTCCGTGGCAGGTGCCGGTGGCTGACTGTGCGGTGACCACCGCCAGCCTTGATAGCTATTACGGCGAGGCCATGTCTATCGGTGAACGTGCGCCAGTCGCGTTGCGTAACTTCGCGGCCTCCGCGCGTTTGGCGGTCGGTGAGGCGCTGACGAACATTGCGGCCACGCATATCGGCCCGCTGACTCGCGTGAAGCTGTCTGCGAACTGGATGGCAGCCGCAGGGCATCCGGGCGAAGATGCCGGACTGTACGATGCTGTGAAAGCCGTGGGTGAGGAGCTTTGCCCAGCGCTGGGTCTGACGATTCCGGTGGGTAAAGACTCCATGTCGATGAAAACCCGCTGGCAGGAAGAGGGCGAAGATCGTGCGGTCACCTCGCCGATGTCGCTGGTGATCTCTGCGTTTGCCCGCGTGGAAGACGTACGTAACACGGTAACGCCACAGCTGCGTATTGGACAGGATAATGCGCTGCTGCTCATCGATTTGGGTGCAGGCAATAAAGCGCTGGGTGCGACGGCGCTGGCACAGGTTTATCGCCAGTTGGGTCGTAAGACGGCAGATGTGCATAGCCCTGAGCAGCTGGCTGGCTTCTTTAATGCCATGCAGCAACTGGTCGCGGATAAAGCGCTTCTGGCCTATCACGACCGTTCAGACGGCGGCCTGCTGGTTACGCTGGCGGAGATGGCGTTTGCTGGCCATTGCGGCGTGACTGTCGATATCGCGTCTCAGGGTGAGGATACGCTGGCGACGCTGTTTAACGAAGAGCTTGGCGCAGTAATCCAGATCCCGGCGGCACGTCGTGCGGAAGTGGAAGCGGTTCTGGCACTGCATGGTCTGGCAGATTGTGTACATTATCTCGGTCATGCTGAAGAAGGCACGCGTTTCACCATCAATCAGGGTGCAGAAGCGATCTATCAGGAAAGCCGTTCAACGCTGCGTCGCTGGTGGGCTGAAACCAGCTGGCAGATGCAGCGCCTGCGTGATAACCCGCAGTGTGCCGATCAGGAACACATCGCCAGACAGGATGATAACGATCCCGGCCTGAACGTGTCGCTGACCTTCGATCCGCAGCAAGATATTGCTGCACCTTATATCGCTAAGAATGTCCGCCCTAAAGTGGCTGTCCTGCGTGAGCAGGGTGTGAACTCTCACGTAGAAATGGCGGCGGCGTTCCACCGTGCGGGCTTTGATGCCATCGACATCCATATGAGTGACCTGCTGGCGAATCGCCGTAACTTGCAGGATTTCCAGGCGCTGGTTGCGTGTGGCGGCTTCTCTTATGGTGACGTGCTGGGCGCGGGTGAAGGCTGGGCTAAATCCATTCTGTTCAACTCTCGCGTACGCGATGAATTCGCTGAATTCTTCCTGCGTCCACATACGCTGGCGCTAGGCGTATGTAACGGTTGCCAGATGATGTCCAACCTGCGCGAGCTGATTCCGGGCGCCGATCTCTGGCCGCGTTTTGTCCGCAATAAATCCGATCGCTTTGAAGCGCGCTTCAGCCTGGTCGAAGTGGAGAAAAGCCCGTCGCTGTTCATGAATGATATGGCCGGATCGCGCATGCCGATTGCCGTTTCACACGGAGAAGGTCAGGTTGAAGTTCGTGACGATGCCCATCTGGCGGCGATTGAAGAACACGGTCTGGTAGCGCTGCGTTATATCAACCACTACGGTCAGGTCACTGAGAACTATCCGGCTAACCCGAATGGCTCGCCAAACGGTATTACGGCAGTCACCAGCACCAGCGGTCGGGCAACGGTCATGATGCCGCACCCTGAGCGCGTGTTCCGTACCGTCAGTAATTCCTGGCACCCGGAAGAGTGGGGCGAGGATGGCCCGTGGATGCGTATGTTCCGTAATGCGCGTAGACAGCTGGGCTAAGTGTAGATCAGTCAGAGAAAGGGGCTTCGGCCCCTTTTTTACGTCTGTTTTCTCAGCTTGTCGTTTTTTTGCGACGGACAGGCTTTTTACTGTCTCTAATTGGTGACATTTAACTGTTTGATTTATATGAGCGGTGTGATGGCATCATAAAGCTGTCTGTTTTTAGCGACATAAATCGTCTCTTTTGCGCGTATTTTCGTTATTTGTATTCCAGGTTATGTATTTCTCGACGATGTTTTAAATTAAATTGATTAATAATCAGTGTCTTAATTTTATCTATTTAAACTTGGCATGCTAAGTGCATTTTAAGTAGAGTTGCTCATTCAACTGGTTATGATTGCGTTGCTAACTGGCAAACATTTTCGCTCATAACACCTGGAATGATGCCAAAAGAAAGGGTGCCTATCGTCCACCAGACCGATAATCGGGCGTGAAAACGAACGTTATCAAGCATCGGGCGACACGTTGAGTGAGGCACCGCCTATTCAGTTACGCGGCCAGAGGGAGTGATTCTTCTGGCCGCGTGACGTTTTAACCCCGCCACCTCTCCCCAGAGAATCCCCCTGATTGTTTTTACGGCGTTACTTTTGACGTCCTTACCGTGGTATTCATGCCACATTGCGAAGCGTTGCGCATGTCGTAAGGGAAAACGTTGAACTTTTATAAGACTCAGTTAGCATCAGAGCGGATTCGATAGGTAACGAGATGATTTCTTTGAAACGATGGCGTTTATTCCCGCGTTCCCTGCGGCAATTAGTAATTATGGCGTTCTTGCTGGTTTTGTTGCCGCTGTTGGTGCTGGCCTATCAGGCTTATCAAAGCCTGAACATGCTGAGCGAACAGGCTGCGGATATTAACCGGACAACGCTGACGGATGCTCGACGCAGTGAAGCAATGACCAGCGTCGCGCTGGCGATGGAGCGTAGCTACCGGCAATACTGCGTATTGGACGATCAGACGCTGGCGACGCTCTATCAGAACCAGCGTAAACAGTATTTGCAAATGCTGGATTCTCACGCGCAGGTCCTGCCCGATCCCCGCTATTACCAGACGCTACGTCAACTCCTGACTCAGCTCGGCGAAATACGCTGCCATAACAGCGGCCCGGAGCAAACGGCATCCAGCCTGCTGGAAGGGTTCTCCCGGGCGAACGGACAGATGGTGCAGGTGACGCGTGACGTCGTTTTTTCCCGTGGGCAGCAGCTTCAGCAGGCTATTTCCGAACGTGGTCAGTTCTTTGGCTGGCAGGCGCTGCTCTTGTTTCTGGTCAGTGTGCTGCTGGTGGTTCTCTTTACTCGGATGATTATCGGCCCAGTTAATGGCGTCGAGCGAATGATTAACCGCCTTGGGGAAGGGCGCTCGCTGGGCAACACCAGTACCTTTAAAGGGCCGCGTGAAATTCGGACGCTGGCGCAGCGCATTATCTGGTTGAGCGAGCGTCTGTCCTGGCTCGAATCACAGCGACATGAGTTTTTACGCCATATCTCCCACGAACTGAAAACACCGCTGGCTAGCCTGCGGGAAGGCACTGAATTGCTGGCCGATGAAGTGGTTGGTCCGCTGACTGCCGATCAGAAAGAGGTGGTTGCTATTCTTGATAGCAGCAGTCGCCACCTGCTACAGCTGATCGATCAACTGCTGGACTACAATCGCAAGCTGGCGGATACGCCGACCGAGCTGGAGCGGGTGGAAATCGAAGAAATCGTCGATATTGTCGTGGCCTCTCATAGCTTGCCTGCCCGCGCCAAAATGATTCATACCGATGTGACGCTGGCCGTTGATCACTGTTGGGCGGAGACGACGCTATTGATGCGAGTGATCGATAATCTCTATTCCAATGCGGTGCACTACGGTAAGGAATCCGGTAACATTTGGATTCATAGCCGTCAGATTGGCAATCGCGTTCAGATTGATGTCGCCAACAATGGTACGCCTATTCCCGATGCAGAACGGAGCATGATTTTTGAGCCCTTTTATCAGGGCAGCCATCAGCGCCGTGGTGCAGTAAAAGGAAGCGGGCTGGGGTTGAGCATCGCGCGTGATTGCATTCGTCGTATGCGTGGTGAGCTTAGCCTGATTACCGTGGACTATGCTGATGTATGTTTCCGCATCGAGCTGCCCTTATTGTCTGATAACGAATAATCCGAGAATGAATAGAGAATGAATGTAGGATTTATGAAGGGATGGCTGGCGAGTAGAAGATTTTCCCGTCTGTTGAAGGCGACGCTTATGTCATCGCCACTCATTTTAGCTGCGTGTAACAGTAACGTGCACAATGGCATTGCACTGCTGGAGACCGAAGCTACACCGCCGAAAGAGCAGGTTGCCGATTTCCGTATCGCGCAATGCGAGCATCTGTGGCAGATCGACGATCGTGAATCCATGAACAACGCGCTTTACTGGTTGCGGGCGATGGACTGTGCCGGGCGTTTAACACACTTCCAGGCCCGTGAGGAAGCCGGGCAAGTTGCGGGTGATAGCTGGGATAGCGTGTTTAAGCAGGGCATCCTGCTGGATAATGCCGGTATTACTCAGGCTGAACGCCGTCAGGTGCTGGAACAGATCAATTTATATCGTCTGGCTTTCCCGGCGGCGCTGCGCCCGCTGATGCAAACCTGGCGTGACAGGCAAACATTGTTCTTGGCGCTATCGGATGAGCGTCTGCGCTATAAGCGCTTGCAGGAATCCAGCGACAAGCAGCTAGACGCTCTGCGTGTACAGCAAAGTCACCTGCAATATCAGTTAGAAACCACCACGCAGAAACTGGAAAATCTGACGGATATTGAGCGTCAACTGTCGTCTCGTAAACAGCTGTCGGGGGAAATGCCAGATAACGACGGCGATCGTCGTGGTAGTTCCAGTGCGAATAGCGGTAGTACAAATAAAGACGCTTCGCGCAATTCGGCAACGAAATCCAGAAATGAGCCAGTTGATGCGGATGACACCTATACGCCGCCAATGGAATCACATACGGACAGCGCGACGACGACGAAGGAGTCAACAAGACAATGACAGCCCGAAAAACGGCGAGTTTGTTGCTCGTGGATGATGACCCCAGCCTGCTGAAACTGTTGGGCATGCGGTTGACCAGCGAAGGATTTAGCGTGATGACGGCGGAGAGCGGCCAAGAGGCGCTGCGGCTGTTAACGCGCGAGACGTTCGATCTGGTGATCAGCGATCTTCGTATGGATGAAATGGATGGTATGGCGCTGTTTGCCGAAATTCAGCGCTATCAGCCGGGGATGCCGGTGATCATTTTAACCGCTCACGGTTCCATTCCCGATGCGGTTGCGGCTACCCAGCAGGGAGTATTTAGCTTCCTGACGAAGCCCGTTGACCGTGATGCGCTCTACAAAGCGATAGACGAAGCATTGGCATTGTCCGCCCCAGCGGGTGATGAAAGCTGGCGTGAAACTATCGTGACGCGTAGCCCGATTATGCTGCGTCTGCTGGAGCAGGCCAGAATGGTCGCGCAGTCGGACGTCAGCGTGCTGATTAACGGTCAGAGCGGCACAGGGAAAGAGGTGCTGGCTCAGGCGATTCATGCGGCGAGCCCGCGAGCAAAGAAAGCCTTCATTGCAATTAACTGCGGTGCGCTGCCGGAGCCATTGCTGGAATCGGAGCTATTCGGCCATGCGAAAGGGGCCTTTACCGGCGCGGTCAGCAGCCGTGAAGGGCTTTTTCAGGCGGCGGAAGGCGGCACGCTGTTTTTAGACGAAATCGGCGATATGCCGCTGTCCTTACAGGTTAAGCTGCTGCGCGTTCTGCAGGAGCGAAAAGTCCGCCCGCTGGGTAGCAACCGCGATTTGGACATTGACGTGCGGATTATTTCCGCCACGCACCGTGATTTGCCGAAGGCGATGGAGAAGAACGAATTTCGCGAGGATCTCTATTATCGGCTCAACGTGGTGAATATGAAGCTGCCAGCGCTGCATGAGCGTGCTGAAGATATCCCGATGCTGGCAAACCATCTGCTGCGCGAATCTGCTAATCGCCACAAGCCTTTTGTGCGCACCTTCTCAACCGATGCGATGAAGCGCTTGATGACGGCAAGCTGGCCGGGTAACGTGCGTCAACTGGTGAATGTCATCGAACAGTGTGTCGCGCTGACCAGCGCACCAGTGATCAGCGATGCGCTGGTTGAACAAGCGCTGGAAGGTGAAAATACCGCCCTGCCAACGTTTGTTGAAGCGCGTCATCAGTTTGAGCTTAACTATTTGCGAAAACTATTACAGATCGCAAAAGGTAACGTGACGCAGGCCGCGCGAATGGCCGGGCGTAATCGAACGGAATTTTATAAACTGTTGGGCCGCCACGAGCTGGATGCCAACGATTTTAAAGACTAGCGCTGAGAGAGCCGTGCGGGTGTAGATTGTCCGCCTGAGTTCTGACATGCTGTCCACTTGCTGATGCTCGGCTTTGGCCGCAACATAGATAACACAAAGGTTCCTCCATGAAGAAAATTGATGCGATTATTAAGCCGTTCAAACTGGACGATGTGCGTGAAGCGTTAGCTGAAGTGGGCATCACAGGGATGACGGTAACAGAAGTTAAAGGCTTTGGTCGTCAGAAAGGCCACACCGAGCTGTATCGTGGTGCAGAATACATGGTCGATTTTCTGCCAAAAGTAAAAATCGAAATTGTCGTGTCAGATGACATCGTCGATACCTGTGTGGAAACCATCACGCAGACCGCGCAAACGGGTAAAATTGGCGACGGTAAAATCTTCGTCTTTGACGTGGCCCGCGTTGTCCGTATCCGTACCGGTGAAGAAGACGAAGAAGCGATTTAATCGTTTCGCTTCCCCCGACAATACCGCTGAGAAGCCAGCCTATCAGGCTGGCTTCTCCACATTTACTTCCCTTTAGGCGCGGTAGGAACCCAACCTGCCAGCACCTTGTTTACTGTGTATTCTGCTGCTTCCGCATCGCTTAACTGACGGCGCTGAGCGTTTTTCTCTGCTCCTTTACCGCTGGATTTATACTCGAAAAAGCGTGAGTCCTGCGGATGGAACCAGATGGTATTACCTTGTTTATCTTTACCGGACATTTTGTCCCAGCCATAGATGTGGTCGTCCATACTGGTGTTCAGGAAGACCGTCTGACCGATGGCGTTAGGATCGGCATAGCGGCCATCGTCAAACGTGGTCGTTGGATGCCAAGGGCGGCCCAGACCATAGCTTTTCGCGGGAACGCCTTTCTCTTTAATCACACGGCTATTGATAATGACCAAACCATATTTTTGTTTAATATTGGTGCTGGGGGCGGTGAGGTAGCCCAGTTGCTGATTTTTCACGTCGGTACGGTTACGCGCGACAATGTCGCAATTGTCAAACAGCGCGGTACCATTACCAAAGATGAAATCAACGGTGCCGCTGATTCGGCATTTGGATAAGTAACTGCGTCCCCCTTTGACATAGAGCGTGTCCTGATAGCCCGTCAGGCTAACATCGTGGAACCAGACACGATCGCCTTTGTCATCAACCAGTAACGCAACGGCCTGCGTATCTTTGATTTTGGTCGGATCGTCATTGGCTTTGGCCTGATTGGCAGGGAAATCAAAACCATTGCCGATGGTCAGCGAGCGGGCGCTGAAATCCGGCGCATTGATTCTCACGGTATAACTGCCGGAGGTTCCCCATTTGCTGCCATCGGGTTTGAGCATCCCAGCGGCGGTGGTCGCGGTGATCACGGTGCCGTCACGGCTTTCACCCTGTAGGTGAATGTTAGGGCGCGTAATGACCAAGCGCTCGTGATACACGCCATTTTTCAGATAGATAACAAATGGCGAGCTGTCTGCTGGTGCGCTGGCGATGGCTTCAGCGATGGTTTTGTAGGCGTTGGCACCCGTTGCATTGGCAGAAACCAGCGCATTGTAGTCGGCAGCCTGCGCTAGCGACCAGGGCGAGGAAATTAACATGGCTAGGGTCAGAGTTTTGCGAAGATGTGCAGTGTTTATCATATCCATAGTCCTTTAATGAGTTATATACGACGCGGCGGTATTATTACGCCGCGTGTGGCTCTGTCTTATTATTTTCCTGACGGATGACTACTGGTGTTGTTTGATGGTTTTCTCTGCTAATGCTGCCAGAGCGGGCTCTTGCCGAATGGCGTCAGCGACAATCCCTGCCACGGCGATAGCGCCTTTTTTCTGAAAATGGGTGGTATCCGGTTTGCTCAGGCTACCCGCCTGATCGCGATAGTAAGGATATTGCTTAGGATCGATCACCAGCCAGTATTGTTTCCAATGGTCGCTGTTACCCTGGTTTGCCAACGCAATAGTGGCAGGCTCAACGTCCAGCAAAATGACCTTGTTATCCGCAGCCGTATTCTTGATGGTCTGGCTGTAATCGCCGACGAAAGCATAGCCATTTTCCGCGTTTTGCTTGGTGAAATGACTGTGTACCGCTGGCGTGCCGTTTTTCCCGTCAGCCGTTTTTACTCGGGTAGTCGGGGTCAACAGAACCGGTGTGAGTTTGTGCTGACGGGCGAAAGTGATGTAGCGCTCCAGCGATGTCTGGAATGACATATCGGCTTTCCCCTGCGGGGCCTGCTTTTTCCCTGCCGCATCGTTCGGATAAGTACAGAGGTTAGCGACATCCGCCGGGCCACGTACCGCTTTTGCACTGTTGCAGTTTTGATCGTTGTGTCCCATTTGAATAAACAGGAAATCACCCTCTTTCATCAGCGGCTGTATCTGGCGGAACCAGCCTTCGTAGAAATAGTCGCGTGAGCTACGGCCTGCACGTGCGCCATTGACGACTTTCACACTGCTATTTTTACTGAACTGCTGTTCAAAAACCTGACCCCATCCCATACGCGGGAAGCGCATTTTTTCATAGGTTGCCGCGGTTGAGTCGCCGACGATGAAAATGCGGGTTTGTGCTTTCTGGATCGCGTCCAGACTCTGGCGGGCAGAACGGTAATCCAGCGGTTCATAATCGCCTTTATTATTCAGGCCGACGATGGGATGGAACGCACTGTCGGTCAGCACCGTATGGCCAGAATAGCCGGTGTCGTTGTGATAATTGCGGGTATGGTTAATGACGTTGACGATTTTGGTGACCGCATCCTGCTGGGCAGCGGAGTAAGTCAGAGGATCGAAACGCTTGGGCGCGTTGACGCCTACCTGTTTTAACGCGTCATTAAAGCCCGCATGAAAATCGGCGTAGGCTTTTTTCCATGCTGCGGCGTCCAGTTTCGGTGATGCCGTGTCGTCCGTTAGCTGCTGTGGACCAATGTAGCCTGCTGCCACCGCAATATCTGAGGTAATGCGGTCAGTCAGCGGGTTGATATTGGCAATATTCTCTTTACCGTCATGCAATGATGGGGCGACAGCAGACAGGCAAATTGCACGGGAAATATTATTCAGCAGGCAGTTATTGCCGCCGGATTCGATGGCTAAAAGGCGTAATGGTGGTGTGAGGCCAGAGACATCGAGGTGATATTTTCCTTGCTCATCGGTCTGTGTCTGCCGCTTCTGACCTTGCTGGTCTCTGATAATGATGGTGGCAGGCAGATGAATATCCCGTACGGTAACATTACCGGATAAGCCGGTTTTTTCACCCAGCGTTGAACCCGACAGTAAGTTAACGCTGTCCGGTGCGGCGGTCTGGTGTGCCGCGGCGGGCGTTTTAGCGTGTACCAGTGTGAAAGGGGCGGAAAGTATCAGAGCTAAAGCTACACTTTCTGAAAAACGTTTTGCCATGGTCAGACATATCCCTTGTTGGTTAGTCGAAAACGGTTAATGAACCCAGGCGTTATCAAAGGAAGGTCGCTGTTTTTTATCGCTCTTGTCACGGCCTTTAGCGAGAACGTCGGGCTTTTATTGTGCACCCAAGCCGATTCAAGGGCGATGTCTATATCCGTCATTCTTCAAGTTGCATGTGCGTTAGCTGCGTTCGCTCACCCGAATCACTTACCCGAGTAAGCTCATCGGGACTCCCTCGCTTGCCGCCTTCTTGCAACTCGAATTATTTAGGTTATAAACGCAGCTCCTTTGGTGAAATAACTATTCATTAAAAATGAAATATTATTTTAATAAGGCTTTATTTTTTGTGACCCACCTCTTTTTTGGCGGAGCACTGCCGTATTGGCATATAGATTTGTGATCAATAAGGTGTTTTACAGACGGTGGTTTTCTGAACGATGAAAAAAGGCCGCAAAAGCGGCCTTTGGCTTTGATCCATCACCAATGAGGGTTAGACGACTTTATGTGGACCAAAACATTCGTAATGCAGTTGCTCAGCGGGGATACCCATAGCCAGCAACTGCTGTGCGATAAACTGCATGAAAACCACAGGGCCGCACAGGTAATAGTGCATATCTGGTGTGGTTAATTCATCTTTTAACGAGGCCAACTGCATCAGCCCGCGATGATGATAATCTTCGCCCGGGCGATCGACCTGCTGCGGTTCCCGATACCAGATGTGATGCTGGAACTGCGGCAGAGACTGTCCCGTTTGTTTGATTTCATCCGCAAACGCATGCGCTGTGCCATTTTCTGCTGCGTGCAGCCATAGCACCTTCGCCTGATGACTCTGCTGCTTGAGTGTATGCAACATGCCCAGCATCGGAGTTTGCCCCACGCCGCCAGAAATCAGGGCAACCGGCGTAGAAGCGGGGATATCAAGGAAGAAATCGCCGTGCGGCGCCGCCAGATGAATGATATCGCCTTCGCGCGCGGTATCATGCAGATAGCCGGAAACAGTGCCCTGTGCTTCACGTTTCACCGCAATCCGGTAGGATTTTCCATTTGGCGCGTGAGTCAGAGAGTATTGGCGAATCTCCTGGTTGGCAAAACTGTCATGCTTGATGTAAACCGCCAGATACTGGCCCGGTTGAAAATCCGCAATAGGCTGGCCGTCGGTGGGTTCCAACGTGAAACTGGTAATCACCGAGCTTTGCGGCTGCTTGTTCACAATACGGAAAGGCCGCACGCCGCTCCAGCCGCCGTTTTGCGCTTCGGTACTGCGGTAGATATCGCCTTCGCGCTGAATGAAGACATTCGCCAGCACGCCATAGGCTTTGCCCCAGGCGTCCAGCACGTCCTTCCCTGGGCTAAACAGTTCATCCAGCGTTGCCAATAAGTGATTACCCACGATCTGATACTGATCGGCCTGAATGTTAAAGCTGGCGTGCTTCTGGGCGATACGCTCAACCGCGGGCAGCAGCGCGGCCAGGTTTTCAATATTCGTCGCATAAGCACAGATGGCATTGAACAACGCTTCACGCTGATCGCCATTGCGCTGGTTGCTCATGTTAAAAATATCTTTGAGCTCAGGGTTATGCGTAAACATGCGATCGTAAAAATGCGCGGTCAGTTTCGGGCCCGTTTCCGCCAGCAGAGGAATGGTTGATTTAACGATGGCGATAGTTTGGTTATCCAGCATGGTGACTCCTTTTATTGGCATGACTTATAAGTTGTATTTTATATGCATCTTATTGGGTTTGTCCGCCGCTGTAAATTACCTTTTTGGTGGTAGGGGTTTTTAGGCAGAGCCAAAGGGAATAACATGAAGAAATAGCAGGTTGAGAATGAAGAAAAATCCGTTTACCACCGTGCAGCAGATATTTGCTGAAGCCTTGCGCTGCCTGTAGCTAATCGTTTGCGTAAAAACCTCTGTCAAGACCTATCTTCATTAGGGAAAAACGGTTTACACTATACGCCATTCCCCAAAAGGGTAGCCCAATTCCCAAATGGGCCATTAATTCCCAGTATATTTATGTTAGCTGAGTCAGGAGATCCGGATGTTAAAGCGTGAAATGAACATTGCCGATTATGATGCCGACCTGTGGCAAGCAATGGAGCAAGAAGTGGTGCGTCAGGAAGAGCACATTGAACTGATTGCGTCAGAAAACTACACCAGCCCACGCGTTATGCAGGCTCAAGGGTCTCAGCTGACGAACAAGTATGCTGAAGGTTATCCGGGTAAGCGTTACTACGGCGGTTGTGAGTA
This sequence comes from Pectobacterium sp. HCp5_1, assembly GCF_032905925.1. Classification (NCBI taxonomy): domain Bacteria; kingdom Pseudomonadati; phylum Pseudomonadota; class Gammaproteobacteria; order Enterobacterales; family Pectobacteriaceae; genus Pectobacterium; species Pectobacterium sp. HCp5_1. The sequence goes on along the minus strand of NZ_JAUMIO010000011.1, from coordinate 62,468 downwards.
TGTGGACATCGTTGAGCAACTGGCCATCGATCGTGCGAAAGCGCTGTTCGGTGCAGATTATGCCAACGTGCAGCCGCACTCAGGCTCTCAGGCTAACTTTGCCGTTTACACCGCGCTGCTGCAGCCGGGCGACACCATTCTGGGTATGAACCTGGCGCACGGTGGTCACCTGACGCACGGTTCTCCGGTTAACCTGTCAGGTAAACTGTATAACGTTATTCCTTACGGCATCGACGAAAGCGGCAAGATCGACTACGACGAAATGGCTGAACTGGCGCGTACGCACAAGCCAAAAATGATCGTCGGCGGTTTCTCTGCTTACTCTGGCGTGGTTGACTGGGCGAAGATGCGCGAAATCGCTGACAGCATCGGTGCTTACCTGTTTGTTGATATGGCGCACGTTGCTGGCCTGATTGCCGCGGATGTTTACCCTAACCCGGTTCCTCATGCCCATATCGTGACCACCACCACGCACAAAACGCTGGCTGGCCCACGCGGTGGCCTGATTCTGGCGAAAGGCGGCGACGAAGAGCTGTACAAAAAACTGAACTCTGCGGTATTCCCTGGTGGTCAGGGCGGTCCGTTGATGCACGTTATCGCGGGTAAAGCGGTTGCGCTGAAAGAAGCGATGGAGCCTGAATTCAAGGTTTACCAGCAGCAAGTCGCGAAAAACGCTAAAGCAATGGTTGAAGTCTTCCTGTCACGTGGTTTCAACGTGGTGTCTGGTGGAACCAGCAACCACTTGTTCCTGCTGGACCTGGTGAGCAAAAACCTGACCGGTAAAGAAGCTGATGCTGCGCTGGGCCGTGCCAACATCACTGTGAACAAAAACAGCGTGCCTAACGATCCGAAGAGCCCGTTTGTGACTTCTGGTATCCGTATCGGAACCCCAGCAGCAACCCGTCGCGGTTTTAAAGAAGCGGAAGTGCGTGAACTGGCTGGCTGGATCTGTGATGTGTTGGACAACATCAACGATGAAGCGACCATTGAACGCGTGAAACAGAAAGTTCTGGAGATCTGCGCTCGCTTCCCGGTTTACGCATAATTCGGCATTTTCTCTGACATCACTGTCGGAACACTTCCTAAACGCCAGCCTGAGTGCTGGCGTTTTTTATGGCGGCCATCCCTGGCCGCCACTGACGCAACGTTAAAAATTTCTCTCGGAAATTTTTTATGCCTGTCGATCAGGGCACTATCTCCGTTCACGTTTAATGGTGAATAACGCGTTGCGCCGCCGTGTGCACTCTGACACAGTAACCGGCAAAAAAGTGCCGAAGCTAGGGGAGTTCGTCATCGAAAGGGAGGAATCATGGTTTTGCAATCGACGCGCTGGTTGGCGCTGAGCTATTTCACCTACTTTTTTTGCTATGGCGTTTTCCTGCCGTTTTGGGGCGGATGGCTGAAAGGCGAGGGGCTGTCCGCTGAGTCGATCGGCATGCTGCTGGGCGCGGGGCTGGTGGCGCGCTTCGTCGGCAGTCTGGTCATCACGCCCAGCGTGAAAGAACCGTCCAAATTGATTACGGTGTTACGTGGGCTGGCGTTGCTATCACTGGCGCTGGCTGTTGGTTTCTGGCTGGGAAGTGCCTGGCTATGGCTGATGATCGTGATGATCGGGTTTAACCTGTTTTTTGCGCCGCTGGTACCACTGACGGATGCATTAGCTGCGACGTGGCAGCGGCAGGTCGTGATGGATTACGGCAAGGTGCGCGTTTGGGGCTCGATCGCGTTCGTTATCGCCTCTGCGGCTACGGGTGAACTGGTCGCAATCTGGGGACACCCCGCGATTCTGGCCATTCTCAGCGCAGGGCTGGCCGTCATGCTGTTAGGTATGCTGCTTCGCCCTAGCGTGATGCCGCAAGCTGCAACGTCGACAGCGCAGTCGGTTAGCGTCACGCCGTGGAAACGATTGCTGACCGAACCTGCGGTATGGCGTTTCCTGCTTTGCGTGTCGCTGCTGCAAGGTGCACACGCGGCTTACTATGGTTTCAGCGTCATTTATTGGCAGGATTCGGGTTATTCCGCCTCGATTATTGGCTATCTCTGGTCGTTAGGCGTGGTTGCGGAGATTGTCATCTTTACCTTCAGCCAACGCCTGTTTCGACGCTGGAGTGCCAGACAGCTCTTGCTGCTCTCTGCCGTATGCGGCGTGGTGCGCTGGGGCTTGATGGGCGCGACGGTGGCTCTGCCGTGGCTGATTGTGATACAGATATTGCACTGTGGAACCTTCACCGTCTGCCATCTGGCCGCCATGCGCTTTATCGCGGCACGTACCGGTGGTGACATCCTGCGGTTACAGGCGGTGTATTCTGCGCTGGCGATGGGCGGAAGTATCGCGGTGATGACGATGGTGTCCGGTTTCCTGTTTGAACACCTGCAGGGCGGCACGTTCTGGGTGATGGCGCTGTTGGCGGTTCCGGCCCTGTTTATTCGGCCTTCTGTCCGTCACCATACGGTGGTCGAAAAGGCTTAAGTCATGGCGCGTATTGTCAAGATAACGTAGTGTGGTAAAAATAATGTTACATTATAACGCTTTGAAACGGTGGTGCGGACAGATAACGTTGCTGATGACAGGTCTGGCGTTCGGCCAGCCCGTTTTCGCTCACCCACACAGTTTTATTGATATGCAGACGACAGTTGAGAGCCAGAACGACAACATCACCGGTTTACGTATGCTGTGGACGATGGATCCCATCACGTCTGCCGACCTGTTGTATGACGCCGGGAAGGCGAAGAAAGACTCTGAAGTCTGGAAAAAGCTGGCGGCGGAAGTCATGGCGAATGTGTTAGGACAGCATTATTTCACCGATATTTATCGTGATGGTCAGCCCGTGAAATATGCACCGATGCCAACCGAATATCACCTTTCTCGCAAAGGCAATCAGGCAGTGCTGGAGTTTGTGCTGCCGCTGGCGCATCCACAGCCGCTGGCTGGCAAGCCTTTTCTGATTTCTACTTACGATCCTACCTACTTTGTCGATATGTCCTACCAGAACGATAAGGCCGTTACGCTCGCGCCTGCGCTGGCTTTACGTTGTAAAACCTCGCTCGTCACGCCGGAACCCAACGCTGAACTGCAATCCTATGCACTGTCGCTGGATAAGAACGATGCGCCGGATGAAGACATGGAGCTGGGGAAACAGTTTGCACAGCGGGTGACGTTGCAATGTCAGTGAACCTCGGCTCGCTGTCGCGTCAGCGCTCGTTGTTGAGCCGACTGCGCGATCTGTGGCCGCTGTGGCTGTTCTTGGCGCTGCTGGCCTCGGCGCTGCATTATATCGTGGGATACTGGCCGCAAATCGTGCTGCAAAGCGCGATCTGGCAGAAATCGCTGCATCAGCAGATGTCGCACCTATTGCAGATGGTGGAACAGCAGCCGCATCAGGCGGGGCTGAGTCTGATGATGTTCAGTCTGGTCTATGGCGTACTTCATGCCGTCGGGCCGGGGCACGGTAAAGTCGTCATCATGACCTACCTGGCGACACACCCGTCGAAGCTGAAAAGCAGCCTGAAGTTGACGCTTGCCGCCTCGCTGGTTCAGGGGCTGATGGCGGTGGCACTGGTGACCGTGGTATTAGGGATCTTGCAGCTGTCTAGTCGAACGTTGCATAACAGCAGTTTCTGGATGGAAAAGGGGAGCTTCGTGCTGGTGGCGGGGCTGGGACTGCTGCTCTGTTTCCGTGCGTTGAAACAGCTGTATATCGCCGTCGTGCGGCAGCCTAAACCGGCGATGATTTTGCGTGTAACGCCTTCTCATTTAACCCCGCTTAACGTACCAACCTATAGACGTATGGCGCTTCGCCCGACGCCTGCGCTTTCCTCTTCTTCTCATCAGCACGATGCCGATTGCGGCTGCGGACACCGCCATCTCCCCAGCAATGAGGAACTTGAGCGCGATAGCAGTTGGCGCACACATTTGATGATTGTGCTGGCGATGGGCATGCGCCCGTGTTCAGGTGCTATTCTGGTGCTGCTTTTCTCTAAAGTGATCGGCGTGTATTGGTGGGGCGTTGCCTCTGCGCTGGTAATGGCTGCCGGAACGGCGATCACGATCTCGGCGCTGGCCGTGTTGGTTTTTTACTGTCGTCGCGTGGTTGAGCGCTTAGGTGCAAACCGTGCCTCGCCCGTGTGGCAGCGTGCGACCTTTTCTCTTCTGGCGTTTGCTGGCGGGCTGATTTTGGTTGGCTCCGGCGTCCTGCTTTACCTCAGTGCACAGCCCGCAATGATGGGCGGTATTCGGCCATTCTCCGGCTAATTTTACCTTTTATTAACGCCGCGCTAAAAACCCATTGCTTCCGATAATCACGGCAGGATATCATTTCAATAATGATAACTATTATCATTTATAACCATAATCTCAGAAGGGAATAATAATGAAGAAATGGCTGTTCTCAGTCGTTGTGCTGTTGGGGTTGAGTGCGAGCATTGTCGCCAGCGCTAACCCGATTGTCATTGAAGACGTTAGTGGCAGGAAAGTAGAAATCAAATCCGAAGTGAAGCGGATTATCCTCGGGGAAGGCCGACAGATTTATCTGCTGGCTGCGTTTGATACCGAGGCACCGTTCCAGCGCGTGGTTGGCTGGCGTGACGATCTGCCAAAAGCGGATTACGACGGCTATATGGCTTATGAAAAGCAATACCCGGAAATCAAAAAGCTGCCGACCTTTGGCGGAGCGAAAGACGGTACCTTCAACGTTGAGCAGGCATTGACGCTGAAACCGGATTTGGTGCTGATGAATCTGGAATCAAAAGCGGCGACGGATGAAGGCAAATTGATCGAGAAACTCAATTCGTTGGGGATTCCAGTGGTGTTTATCGATTTCCGTGAGAAGCCGTTTGAGAACGCTGAGAAAAGCATTCACATCATGGGTCAGTTGGTTGGTAAACCACAGCGTGCGGAAGAGATTATTAAGTTCCGTCGTGAGCAAATTGAGCTCGTCACCGATCGGTTAAAGAACTATCAGGGCCCACGTCCTAAAGTGATGATCGACCGTGCGGGCGGCTATGATGAAGAGTGCTGCATGTCGTTCGGTGATGAGAACTTTGGCCGTATGGTTGAAGCCGCTGGCGGTGACAACATTGCCAAGAACATTATCCCTGGCACGTTTGGTTCGCTGAACCCAGAGCAGATTATCAGCTCTCGCCCGGATGTGGTGGTGGTGACCGGCGCTAACTGGAAAAACTACAACACGGCAAATGGCTGGGTTGGCGTTGGACCAGGAGCCGATCAGAAAGAAGCGCTACAACGTTTGCAAAAACTGATGGAACGCTCAGCATTCAAAACGCTGCCAGTAGCAACCGATGGCAACGCCCATGCGATCTGGCATCAGTTCTATGATAGCCCGTATCAGTTTGTGGCGATTCAGGTATTAGCAAAATGGATGCACCCGGAACTGTTTAAGGACATCGATCCTGATGCAACGTTCCGTACCTTCCATGAGAAGTTCCTGCCGCTGCCGTATCAGCCAGGTTACTGGGTCACGCTGCCAGCGAAGAAATAACGTTGTCAGATAATAAAAAAGCACTGAATCTCATTGTTCAGTGCTTTTTTGTACTTATTTTCATCGTCCTACAAGTAGCCTGTACATTGGTTGTGTTATTTAGAGGATTAAACCACTCTCCACTCATCGTGAGCTTGATTTTTTCGCATTCAAAGCAAACACGTTTCCCCTTCTATTTATCGGATGATGATTTTTTTAGATTTATTAGCTATTAATATTTATTTTTAATAGCTAATAATTATTAATGCAGGTTTATTAAATAGCATTTGCGACCAATACTATAAAGCTGCTTGCTTCTCTGGCGATAATGGATGTGGTGACGATATCTCAGACTCTGGTCCGATATGGCGTGTAGGAATAAACATTCCGTTTTTTACGCATATTTGAATCAGAAAAAATACGCGGTATAAAATTTAAAAAAGGAGTGGCTATGAATATCACACAACGCTTGCTACTGATATTCTCATTAATGTCCTTAGCGCTGATCTCGTTGGTCATCGTTACATTGTCATTATTATCAGGCTTTCAATCTCGCGCTGAATATGTACAGGAAAATACGATCCCGAGTTTCAAATACATAAGCCAACTAGTCGAAAAAAGTAACTCATTGGTGCTTTTTTTGTATCGTCACCAAACCGTCTCTGAAAATGACAAACTCAATTCAATTGAGCAGGATATAACGAAAACTACTGAAGAAGTAAAAGCTCTTAATGATTATTACCTGAAAAATCTTTCATCGAATGAAGAAGATACTCAGGTGTCAAATCAGGCTGCGGATATAATTGGAAAACTGCAGTCTTCACTTCCTGCTTTTTTTGCTGCATCGCGCTTAAACCAAAAAGAAGACTCTCTTAAGCTTTTGCAGGGAGTTGGGGGGCCGGGAGAAGCGGTTCGCAATTTAATCGCAACTTATCGCGAACAGTTTAACCTTAATGTCCGAATCGGGGATGAGTTGCGTAAGCAGAATGTGGCAGCTTACGAGAAGTCATGGTTCGGTCTATTATCGAGTTCGTTATTGATTGTGTTATTGATCGGCTTTTTCGCGGTAAGAACTATTCTGGGCATTAGAAAAAGCTTGAATGATATAAGCCAAACGATGGAAAACGTTAGCAATAGTCTTAACCTGACGGTTCAGGCTGACGATCGACGCAAAGATGAAATAGGAAATACCGCCCGTGCCTTTAATAGCCTTATACAGCGGGTATCTTCGGCGTTGGCATCAGTGAGTGCGTCATCGCAGTCGGTAAGCAGTGCGGCGACGCAGATTGCGGCAGGTAATGAAGATTTGTCATCCCGAACTGAAGAACAGGCTGCTTCGCTGGAGCAAACCGCCGCCAGTATGACGGAACTTGCGGAAACGGTGCGTCAGAATGCGGAGAACACGCAACAGGCGAGTTTGCTGGCGGGGAATGCTAGCCGGATTTCGAACAATAGCGCGGATTCCGTCAGCACCATGCTGAATACGATGGAACATATTCGTACTAGTTCGGGCAAGATCACCGACATTATTGCGCTCATCGAAGGCATCGCGTTTCAGACCAATATCCTCGCCCTGAATGCGGCGGTAGAAGCCGCGCGTGCTGGTGAGCAAGGGCGCGGTTTTGCGGTGGTCGCGGGAGAAGTGCGCACGCTGGCACAACGATCGTCCACGGCGGCGCGTGAAATCAAGGATTTAATTGATGCCTCAAATTCGCTGGTATCGGAGGGGGTGGATCAAGCGAGCGATGTAGGAAAAAATATGTCGGCGATGAAAGACGCCATCCAGCAGGTGACTGACTTGGTGAATGAAATTGCGGCGGCAACGGAGGAGCAAAGTAAGGGGATTAACCTAGTACATCAGGCCGTTAACCAGATGGATGATGTGACTCAGCAAAATGCCTCACTGGTGGAAGAAGCGTCTGCGGCGTCGCAGTCGTTGCAGGAACAGGCAAGTACACTGAGCCAACTGGTGGGGCAGTTTATTGTAGTGCAGGCGGCCACTCAGGCACTGGCTTCTGTGCCTGTATCCGCCCCCTCTCAGCTCTCTGCACCACGCCTTTCTCCCGCAAAGAAAAAAGTAGCCCAGAATGAGACGGATTGGCAGAGTTTTTAACCCCGCACACTGCGTGCAGTATAAATGATAAGTACGGCGTTTTGGCGTGATGAGAAAACCATCTTATAAATAAGATGAGAATAAGGAAGACGGTGAGGGAACTCACCGTCTATTCGTGCAGAGAAAAGCTTAGATGGTCGGTTCGCTGACCAGCCCGTCGATAATCACCTGCGGCACGCCCTGCGAACAGCGCTCGATGCGTCCGCGTACGCCATAGACCGCTGACAGGCTTTCCGGGCTAATCACCTCGGCTGGTGCGCCATTGGCAATCAAATTACCGTTTTGCAGCATCAGTACGTGGTCGCCGTGGCGTAACGCGATATTGATGTCATGCACTACCACGACAGTGATGATGTTGCGCTTACGCGTTTCCTTGCGTACCAAATCCATCACATGGAACTGATAGTTCAGATCCAGCGCGCTGAGCGGTTCGTCCAGCAGGAGCAGCGAGGGTTGACGGATCAGCGATTGCGCTAACCCCACCAGCTGTTTCTGTCCGCCGGAGAGCTGATCGAGATAGCTCAACGCCAGATGTTCAATGCCCAACTGACGCAGCAGGCTCATCACTTCATCCTGTTTTTCGGCATTGTGCATGCCGCCGGACGCACGCTGTGCGACGATAATCGATTCCAGCACGTGCAGGTGAACGCCTGCGGGCAGGGACTGCGGCAGATAAACGACTTTTTCCGCCCGCTGAGCGAATGGCAACGTCATCAGGTTGGTGTCATCCAACCACAGTTCGCCTTCGGACGCGTTCAGGCCGGCCATTGCACGCAACAGCGTTGATTTACCGCTGCCGTTAGGGCCGAGCAGCACGGTAATTTTTCCGCGCGGCAGCTGTGGTACGGACAGATCGCGAATCACCTGACGCTTGGGGTAACCCGCGCGAAAGTGGGAAAGGCGTAATCCAGAAGTGGTTTGCTGGTTCATACGTTTCCTCTGTGGCGCAGGATAATACTCAGGAAGAAGGGAACGCCAACCAGTGAGGTGACGATCCCGACCGGGATAATGACGCCGGGGATGAGGTTTTTCGAGGCAACGGACGCCATCGACAGCACCAGCGCGCCAGTTAACGCACTGGCAGGCAGATAGAAGCGATGATCTTCACCGAAAATCATGCGTGCGATATGCGGAGCAACCAGACCGATAAAGCCGATGGGGCCAACGAATGCGACGGAAATGGCGGATAAAATACTGATGCGTAGCAGCGTCGCCAAACGCAGGCGGCGGACGTTAATGCCAAAACTCACGGCGCGATCTTCACCCAACCGTAGCGCGGTCAGTTTCCATGAGCTCATCAGTGAAATTGGCATCACGATAACGAGCACCAGCAGCAGAATTCCCAGTTTTTCCCACGAGGCGCGGGCCAGACTGCCCATCGTCCAGAACACCAGGCCTTGCAGCGTGTCTTCGTTGGCGATGAACTGGAGCATGGAAACCAGCGCGTTGAAGGTGAACACCAGCGCGATACCGAACAGCACGACGCCGGAGGTGGCGACCTGCGTCCAGCGCGTAATGCCATCAAGCAGCAACGCTGCCAGCAGCGCAAAGATAAAGGCGTTTGCAGAGATAAACCACTGAGCCGGAATACCGGGGATACCGATACCGAGGACGATAGCCAGCGCAGCACCGAACGCAGCGGCGGAAGAAACGCCGAGCGTAAACGGGCTGGCCAATGGGTTGTTCAGGATCGTTTGCATTTCTGCACCGGCCAGACCGAGCGCCAGCCCGACGATAATGGCCATCAGCGCGTAAGGCAGACGAATATCCCAGACGATCACGCGTGTACCCGCATCGGCGCTTGCCGGATCGGTCAGCGTTTGCCAAAGTACATCAAGCGTCAGCCCTGAAGGCCCCATCGTGAAATCCAGCAACAACGAGCCGATGATGATCAACAGCAGTATCGCCATCACACCCACACGGCGTCGAATGATGCCGCGATAGTTGTCCATAATGGTGTTGGCATCCGCGGCAGTATTGCGGATACCCGGTTCAGTGGTTGTACTCATTAAAAATTACTCACCTTGTTTCCAGGCAAAGATAAAGTCACTGTCAGGCAGCGAGGTAAAATTCTGAATGATATAACGATACGTATCGTCAGGATTCAGGCTGGTAAAGGCCTGAGGATAAATATCCTTGGCCAGATATTCCATACCGACAATGTTGTAGGGATGGTTGTAGAAATGGTGGTAAACACCGTAAACCTGTTTCGCCTGAACCGCTGGAATCTGACTGATACCCGTGCGATTTAGCAGCGTAGCGGCCTGATTGCGAACGTCTTCTACGCTGGCGCCATAGCCTAACGGCAGGACCTGACTGTTGCCACGCTTAGAGCCCGTCATGATGTAGGCATCGGGCTTCATGCTGATAATTTTTTCCAGCGAGACGAAGCCTGATGCACCCGGCAGCAAATCCGACCCTATATTTTTCGCGCCGACCGCTTCGACCAATCCGCCCCAACCGCTATTGCTGTGTGTGAAGCAGCAGGAGTCCGAGTTACCGGCAATCGGTTCAACAAAGACGCTAGGTTTCGGGATGATTGCAGCGGTTTTCTGCTGAATAGCATCGAAGTGTTGACGATAGAAATCGGTATACGCTTTGGCATTGGCTTCTCGGTTCAGCACTTTACCCAACAGGTCGATGCTGGGGGCGGTATCTTTAGCCGGATTCACTTCATAATCGACGAACAGTACCGGAATATTCAGCGCGCTGAGCTTGTCGATCACACCGCTTTCTTTCAGCGCTGCCTTGGCACGCAGCTGGGCAATCATCAAATCCGGCTGTTTTGACAGCACGCTTTCCAGATCGACGTTACCTTTGTCACTGAAGCCCATATCCAGAATGCCAACGGACTGAGGCCATTTCCCTTTCAGCATATCCCAGGTTGCGGTGTCCTGTTTTTTCGCCAGATTGTTCCAGGCGACCAGACGCTGAAAGGGATTATCGCGGTCAAGCAATGCCATCGTCATAATATCGCGCCCATCTTGCAGAATGATGCGCTGTGGCTCTTGTTTAATGGTGACACTTCTTCCGTCGAAATCGGTGACGGTAAGAGGGTATTGGGTGGCGTAGCTGAAAAGTGGGGTGGTGAGGAGTGCGGTCAGAAAGAGTGATCTTACTGATTTTCTTAACATGGTGGCGATCCTAATTCACAATTTATCAATGTGATGAAGTTATCAGTGTAATGAGTTTGATAATTATTATCGTATAATGATAAACAATGCGTATACAGGATTCATATGTAAAGAAAAATAACAACTCCGGCCCAATTTCTTTTTTATGGAGGTGAGCCGGAGTGGGTCGGAATTAGCGTTTCAGCGCGTCGCTCAGTTCTTCACGGATGGTGCCCAGAATGGATTTCACCACACGCGGGTTACCTGCAACCAGATTGCCGGATGCCAGATAGTTATGGCCGCCAACGAAATCGGTCACGATCCCGCCCGCTTCACGTACCAGCAGCTCGCCACCGGCAAAATCCCATGGCTTCAGGCCGATTTCAAAGAAACCGTCGACGCGACCCGCGGCCACATAGGCCAGATCCAGTGCAGCAGAACCCGTACGGCGGAAATCCGCACAGTGGGTGAACAGTGCGCCGATGGCATTGATGTAGCTTTTGCTGTGTTGTTTTAATTTGAAGGGGAAGCCTGTTGCCAGTACGGTACCTTCCAGATCGCGGGCAGTGCTGCTGCGCAGGCGGTAACCGTTCAGCTGTGCACCTTGACCGCGGGTCGCGGTAAACAGTTCATTACGCATAGGGTCGTAAACAACGGCAACTTCGGTACGGCCTTTAATGCGGACCGCGATAGAAACAGCGAAGTGAGGTAAACGTTTGATGAAGTTGGTGGTGCCATCCAGAGGATCGATAACCCATTGTACTGCCGGATCTTCGCCAACCAGCTCGCCACACTCTTCACCAATAATGGTGTGCTGTGGGTAAGACTTACGGATGACTTCAACGATCAGACGTTCTGCATCCCGATCGACGTTGGTCACAAAATCGTTGCTGCCTTTCTGGCTAGCTTCGACGGCGTCTGGCGTTTCATAGTTCTTGGCAATTAAATTACCGGCTTTACGCGCAGCGCGTATAGCGATGTTGAGCATCGGATGCATGGTATCGGTCCACTGGAATGTTAAAGAACGGAAAGCGGCGCAGAGTATAGCAGTAGAAAAGTAAAATAGCTAAGTTTGTGTTAAGGTATGCCGATTTCCTTTTCGCACGACTTCCTTCTATCTATCGCATAACAGAGTTCATATGTTAGACAATATTCGCATTGTTCTGGTTGAAACGTCGCACACTGGCAATATGGGATCAGTGGCCAGGGCGATGAAAACCATGGGGTTAAGCAAACTGTATTTGGTCAACCCATTGGTGAAGCCCGATTCGCAGGCCATTGCGTTGGCGGCAGGCGCCAGTGATGTTATCGGCAATGCCACTATTGTGGACTCGTTCGATCAGGCGCTCGAAGGCTGTGGTTTGGTCGTTGGCACCAGCGCACGTTCCCGAACCTTGCCTTGGCCGATGTTGGAACCACGCGAGTGCGGTGTTCGCAGCGCGCAGGAAGCAGAGCACGCGCCGGTGGCGCTGGTGTTTGGGCGTGAGCGTGTGGGGCTGACGAATGAAGAGCTTCAGAAATGCCATTATCACGTAGCGATTCCCGCGAACCCAGAATACAGCTCACTCAATCTGGCGATGGCGGTGCAGATCATCGCTTATGAAGTGCGCATCGCGCATTTGGATCGCTTACAGGCCGGACAGCCGCAACATGAAGAATCGCCGTACCCGCTGGTCGACGATCTGGAGCGGTTTTATCAGCATCTTGAACAGACATTACTGCAAACCGGATTTATCCGGCCGGCACATCAAGGGCAGGTGATGAACAAGCTGCGCCGCCTGTTTACCCGCGCCAGGCCTGAAAGTCAGGAGCTTAACATCCTGCGTGGAATACTGAGTTCGGTACAGAAAACACACGACGAATAATACTTGAGTGTTTTACTTGGTTAAATAGTTGACTAAAACACTCAGGAATGTCAGACTCGCGGTATGTTCTGCCAATACATGTTTTCATAATACATGTTTTATCTACAGGTACCACTATCATGAGACTGACATCCAAAGGCCGTTACGCCGTTACCGCCATGCTCGATGTGGCTCTGCACTCCCAGGAAGGACCCGTTCCATTGGCGGATATTTCTGAACGCCAGGGTATTTCACTGTCTTACCTGGAGCAGCTGTTTTCGCGTCTGCGTAAGAACGGACTGGTTGCCAGCGTTCGTGGCCCGGGCGGCGGTTACCTGCTGGGTAAAAACGCGAATGAAATCGCTGTGGGTATGGTCATTTCGGCCGTCGATGAATCTGTTGATGCAACGCGTTGCCAAGGCCGCGAAGGCTGCCAGGGTGGCGATCGCTGCCTGACGCACACGCTGTGGCGCGATCTGAGCGACCGTATTACCGACTTCCTGAATAACATCACGCTGGATGAGCTGGTGAATAATAAGGAAGTGCTGGATGTGGCGGATCGTCAGGATGCTGACACGCGCCGCACTGCCAACGGACGTATCCAGGAAACGATCAACGTTAACCTGCGCGCCTGATATATCTTCAACGTGACGAGTAACCTTTACTCGTCACGTTTTGCCTTTCTGATAGCCGAATAATCCTGACCACATTACTCAATGTGGTGTTGGCGTTAGTCCGACTGTCACGGCGTGTTCTGACGATAATGTGTTCTGACGACAAATTGTTCCACGATAACATCGCCAGATTTTTTGCATTGGCCCGAGAGGTTGCGGGTATAAACAGCCTGTCAATAAAACAAAACGCATTGTACGTTTTGAAGTGATGTACGGAGTTTATGAGCAATGAAGTTACCTATCTATCTCGACTACTCAGCCACCACGCCGGTTGACCCGCGCGTCGCTGAGAAAATGATGCAGTGTTTGACGTTGGACGGTACGTTCGGTAACCCGGCTTCCCGTTCCCACCGTTTTGGCTGGCAAGCGGAAGAGGCGGTTGATATCGCCCGTAACCAAATTGCTGAACTGGTCGGTGCCGACCCACGTGAGATCGTCTTCACGTCAGGCGCGACCGAAGCCGATAACCTCGCGATTAAAGGTGTTGCCAACTTCTATCAGAAGAAGGGTAAGCACATCATCACCAGCAAGACCGAGCACAAAGCCGTGCTGGATACCTGTCGTCAGCTTGAACGCGAAGGCTTCGAGGTGACTTATCTGGCCCCGCAGCGTAACGGCATTATCGATCTGGCTGAACTCGAAGCCGCAATGCGTGAGGACACCATTCTGGTTTCCATCATGCACGTCAATAATGAAATCGGCGTTGTGCAGGATATTGCCGCTATCGGTGACATGTGCCGTAGCCGCGGTATTGTGTTCCATGTTGATGCCACACAGAGCGTAGGCAAACTGCCTATCGATCTGAACCAGTTAAAAGTGGATCTGATGTCTTTCTCCGGCCATAAAATCTATGGGCCGAAAGGGATCGGAGCACTGTATGTTCGTCGTAAACCCCGTATTCGTCTCGAAGCGCAGATGCACGGCGGCGGGCATGAGCGCGGCATGCGTTCTGGCACCTTGCCTGTGCACCAGATTGTCGGCATGGGTGAAGCCTACCGCATCGCGAAAGAAGAGATGACTGCAGAAATGGATCGCCTGCGTGCGCTGCGCGATCGTCTGTGGAACGGTATTAATGATATTGAAGAAGTCTACCTGAATGGTGATATCGAGCAGGGCGTGTCCACGATCCTGAACGTCAGCTTCAACTATGTTGAAGGTGAATCGCTGATTATGGCGCTCAAGGATCTGGCGGTATCGTCCGGTTCTGCCTGTACGTCGGCCAGTCTGGAGCCCTCCTACGTGTTACGTGCGTTGGGCATGAATGATGAGCTGGCACATAGCTCGATCCGTTTCTCGCTGGGGCGTTTTACCACCGAAGAAGAGATCGACTACACCATCGAGCTGGTACGTAAATCCATCGGTCGTCTGCGCGATCTTTCTCCGCTGTGGGAAATGTTCAAACAGGGCGTGGATATCAGCAGCATCGAGTGGGCGCATCATTAATTCACCAGTTCGGGACGACTATCATGGCTTACAGCGAAAAAGTAATTGATCACTATGAAAATCCACGCAACGTGGGTTCATTTGATAACGCCGATCCTTCTATCGGCAGCGGCATGGTCGGCGCGCCAGCGTGCGGCGATGTGATGAAGTTGCAGATAAAAGTCAACAATGAGGGTATCATCGAAGATGCCCGCTTCAAGACGTACGGTTGTGGTTCTGCCATTGCCTCCAGCTCGCTGGTTACAGAGTGGGTAAAAGGCAAATCGCTGAATGAAGCTGAAGCGATTAAGAACACGCAGATTGCCGAAGAGCTTGAGCTACCGCCAGTGAAGATTCACTGCTCCATTCTGGCGGAAGACGCTATCAAGGCAGCGATTGCGGATTACAAAAGTAAACGCGACGCGCAGTAATCTCTGCGGCTGAACTCGGCGGGGCACCGTTTCTTGCGGTGCCTGTTCTCGTCGAGGTGGCGAACGATCGAGGTAACAGTATGTCGATTTCTCTGAGCGAAAGTGCGGCACAACGCGTGAACGCTTTCATCGCAAACCGGGGTAAAGGCCTTGGACTGCGTCTTGGCGTACGAACATCCGGCTGTTCCGGTATGGCGTATGTGCTGGAGTTTGTTGATGATTTGAACGACGGTGACACGGTCTTTGAAGACAAAGGCGTAAAGGTCATCGTGGACGGTAAAAGTCTGGTCTATCTTGACGGAACCGAGTTGGATTTCGTCAAAGAAGGGCTGAACGAAGGCTTTAAGTTCAATAATCCGAACATTTCCGGCGAATGTGGTTGCGGCGAAAGTTTCAACGTCTGACCTCTCTTGGGTAGTGAGCGTGCAATCGGTTAATGGCATGCGTTGCTACCCAGAACTCCCTGAGTACCACTATGGATTACTTTACGTTATTCGGGCTGCCGATTCGCTATGATGTGGATGGCGGCCTGCTTGCATCCCGTTTTCAGGATTTGCAACGGCAGTTCCATCCTGACCGTTATGCTGCCAGCCCAGAGCGTGAGCGCATGCTGGCGGTGCAGCAGGCGGCGACGATCAATAACGCCTATCAGGCGCTCAAGCATCCGCTAAGGCGCGCGGAGTATATGTTGTCGCTGCACGGTTTTGATGTGAACAACGAACAGCACACGATGAAGGACACCGCATTCCTGATGGAACAGCTGGAACTGCGCGAAGAGCTGGACGCGATCTCGCAGCGATCGGATGCCGACGAGGCGCTGACGGTCTTCGCCGCGCGATTGCAGGCAACGATCGTTAAGCGCCGTTCGCATATGCGTGATGAACTCGATAATGAGACGTGGACAGACGCCGCAGATACCGTGCGCAAGCTACGCTTTCTAGACAAGCTCCAGCAACAGGTTGAAGAACTCGAAGAACAATTGCTGGACAGATAACTGGTTAATCCGGCGGGTAACCCGATGGTGATTGCCATACGGTTTTTTTCGCCAGCCAATTGATGGAAGCTCAATATGGCCTTATTACAAATTAGTGAGCCTGGCCTTAGCGCCGCACCGCACCAGCGTCGTCTGGCTGTCGGTATTGATTTAGGCACCACCCATTCTCTTGTTGCCACCGTACGCAGCGGTGAAGCTCAGACGCTAGCGGATAGCGATGGGCGCGACCTGCTGCCCTCGGTTGTTCACTATCGTCACGATGGTCACAGCGTCGGCTGGGATGCACGCGACAATGCTGCCCACGATCTGGAAAATACCGTCAGCTCAGTCAAACGCCTGATGGGGCGTTCTCTGGGCGATATTCAGCAGCGCTATCCGCATTTACCGTATCGCTTTCATGCCAGCGATAACGGCCTGCCGCTGATTCAGACCTCGGCTGGCAATCTCAATCCTGTACAGGTCTCGGCGGATATTTTGTCCGCGCTGGCTGCGCGTGCGGAAGCGGCGTTAGGCGGCGTGCCGGATGGCGTGGTGATTACCGTTCCTGCGTACTTCGATGACGCACAGCGTCAGGGCACCAAAGACGCGGCGCGCCTTGCCGGGCTGCACGTCTTGCGCTTGCTCAATGAACCGACAGCGGCCGCGATTGCCTACGGGCTGGATTCCGGTAAAGAGGGCGTGATCGCCATTTACGATCTGGGCGGTGGCACCTTTGATATTTCCATTCTGCGCCTGAGCCGCGGCGTCTTTGAGGTGCTGGCAACGGGCGGTGATTCTGCGCTGGGCGGTGATGATTTCGATCATCTGCTGGCGGAATGGCTGCGCGAGCAGGCGGGCATTCACGATCGTGACGATCGTCAGTTAGATCATGCTTTTCGCCACGCAGCGGTGAAAGCTAAAGTTGCACTCAGCAGCGCCGAGTCGGTGCGTGTGGATGTTGCTGGTTGGCAGGGTGAGATCACCCGCGAGCAGTTTGATTCGCTGATTGCTGCGCTGGTGAAACGTACGCTGCTGTCGTGCCGTCGCACGCTGAAAGACGCGGGACTGACGCCAGAAGACGTGCTGGAAGTGGTGATGGTGGGTGGATCGACGCGCGTTCCACTGTTGCGCGAACAGGTCGGAACGTTTTTTGGTCGTACACCGCTGACGTCGATCGATCCAGACAAAGTCGTCGCTATCGGCGCGGCGATTCAGGCGGATATTCTGGTGGGCAATAAGCCAGACAGTGAAATGTTACTGCTGGATGTGATCCCCCTGTCGCTGGGGCTGGAGACGATGGGCGGGCTGGTGGAAAAAATCATTCCGCGCAATACCACGATCCCAGTTGCCCGCGCACAGGAGTTCACCACCTTCAAAGACGGCCAGAGCGGCATGATGATCCACGTCTTGCAGGGTGAGCGCGAAATGGTGGCGGATTGCCGCTCGCTTGCGCGCTTCTCACTGCGCGGCTTGCCGCCGCTGCCTGCCGGTGGGGCACACATTCGCGTGACCTTTCAGGTTGATGCGGATGGCCTGCTGAGCGTCACGGCGATGGAGAAATCGACGGGCGTCGAGGCATCTATTCAGGTGAAACCGTCATACGGTTTGAGCGATACGGAAATCGCCACGATGATCACCGATTCGATGCTGAATGCGAAGGAAGATGTCGGGGCGCGTCGTCTGGCAGAGCAAAAAGTGGAAGCGGCACGCGTGCTGGAAAGCTTACAAAGCGCGCTGGTGGCTGACGCCGAGTTATTGAGCAATGACGAAAAAGGCATCATTGTCGCGGCATCCGAACATCTGCATACGATGATGCAGGGAAGCGATCCCGTGGCGATTGAAGCCGCGATTAAAACAGTCGATCAACAAACCCAGGAATTCGCCGCCCGTCGCATGGATGCCTCTATCCGTCGCGCGCTGGCAGGCCATTCTGTGGATGAGGTGTAACATGCCTAAGATAGTCTTTTTACCGCATCAGGATCTGTGTCCTGAAGGGGCGGTTTTGGAAGCGGAACGCGGTGAAAGCATTTTGGAAGTCGCCCTGCGTAACGGTATTGACGTTGAGCACGCCTGCGAAAAATCCTGTGCCTGCACCACCTGCCACTGCATCGTGCGCGAAGGCTTCGACTCGCTGGCAGAAAGTACAGAAGAAGAAGACGACATGCTGGATAAGGCCTGGGGGCTGGAGCCGGAAAGTCGTCTGGGCTGTCAGGCGCGTATCGCCGGGGACGATCTGGTCGTCGAGATCCCGCGCTATACGATCAACCACGCACGCGAGCATTAATCTGCATAGGGAGCAACCGTTATGGGATTAAAATGGACAGACAGCCGGGCTATCGGCGAAGCGCTTTACGACCAGTTTCCCGATCTCGATCCGAAAACCGTCCGTTTCACGGATATGCACCAGTGGATCTGCGAGCTGGATGAGTTTGACGATCGGCCGGATGCTTCCAATGAAAAAATTCTGGAAGCGATCCTGCTGGTCTGGTTAGATGAAGCTGAATAGCACAATGACGGGGCTGCCTTGGGTGGCCCGTTTTATTCTCGTGCCAAAATTCGTAACATTTGCATGTCATGATGCACCGTTTATTTATCTGCAAACCGAGTATTTATAAGCGAGAGCGTTTATAAACACGTATTGAGAAGCAGAACGTCTGTAAATATGAACATCACCTGCAAACATGAAACGTGGCAGGAATACCTATTATCGGAGAAGCACTATGACGAACAATACCATGCTGATTTCACTCTCCACTCAACCTGCTGACGCGCGCTGGGGAGAAAAAGCGACGCTGAGTGTGAATGAGCAGGGTTTTACCATTCATGTAGGGGCGTCCCTGAATGGCAAAGCTGCACAGGCGGTGATCCAACGTGCTGCCCGCAAAATTGATGGGCAGGGAATTAAACACGTTCAGTTAGCCGGTGAAGGCTGGGATCTGGCAAACAGCTGGGCATTCTGGCAGGGGTATCGCGGGCCGAAAGGGCAAAGAACGGTTGAATGGGCGGAACTGAACGACGCTGACAAGAAAGAGCTGAACGATCGCCTGAAGATTGTGGACTGGGTGCGTGACACCATCAACCTGCCTGCTGAAGATCTGGGGCCAGAGCAACTGGCGACCCGCGCAGTCGACCTGCTGTGTGACGTTGCCTGTGATGCTGTCAGCTACCGCATCACCAAAGGTGAAGATCTGCGTGAGCAGAATTATGCTGGCCTGCATACGGTGGGGCGCGGTTCTGAGCGTCAACCGGTGCTGCTGGCGTTGGACTATAACCCGACGGGTAACGCGGATGCGCCCGTATTCGCCTGTCTGGTAGGTAAAGGGATTACGTTTGATACCGGCGGCTACAGCCTGAAGCCTAGCGGCTCTATGGACTCCATGAAATCAGACATGGGCGGTGCTGCCACGCTGACGGGCGCGCTCGCGCTGGCAGCGGCTCGCGGTTTGCAACAGCGCGTGAAACTGTACCTGTGCTGTGCAGACAACATGGTGAGCGGCAATGCATTCCGGCTGGGTGACATCATTCGCTACCGCAACGGTAAAACGGTTGAGGTCATGAACACGGATGCGGAAGGGCGTCTGGTGCTGGCGGATGGCCTGATCGATGCCTCCGAGCAGAATCCACAGTGGATTATCGACTGCGCAACGCTGACGGGTGCGGCAAAAATGGCGCTGGGCAATGACTATCACGCGTTGTTCAGCTTCGATGATGAGCTGGTGGCGGCATTACAAGAAAGCGCGACAGAAGAAAACGAGCCATTCTGGCGTTTGCCGCTGGAAGAATTCCACCGCAGCCATCTGCCGTCCAGTTTTGCGGATCTGAACAACATTGCCAGTGGTGCACATACCGCCGGTGCCAGCACAGCAGCGGCTTTCCTGTCGCACTTTGTGAAAAATTACCAGCAAGGCTGGCTGCACATTGACTGTTCCGCGACGTACCGTAAAGGCGCGGTAGATCAGTGGGCGACGGGCGCAACGGGACTCGGCGTACGCACGCTGGCGAATCTCCTGCTGAGCAACGCCAAGTAATCGGTTCAGGTCTTAAAGCGTCGGTTTTTAACGTAATCATGTTGAGGAAAGTATGGAGTTTTCGCCACGTAATAAACTGGAAGAAGTGCTGATTCTGGCTGCAACAGAGCCAGCGCATCGTCCTGAATTTTTCAGTGAACTGATGGAAGCCACGGTGTTTGTGCTGGGCAGTACCGATGACGGGGATGAATCCGGTGAGGTGGTATTGCATGCGGGCAGTAATGTGAACATTCAGCACTGGGAAAAAGACGATGGTTCATCCGCCATTCCTTTCTTCTCTTCTCTGGAAGCATTGCAGAGCGTGATTGAGGAAGAAGCCGCTTTTCTGGCCCTGCCGACGCGTTCGCTGTTTGAAATGACGCAGGGCGTCACGCTGTTCCTCAACCCTAAGCTGCCGTATGGCAAAGAGTTTTTACCGCAGGAAATTGAACATATTCTGTCTGGTGAAGGTAACGGCTTTGTTCAGCAACGTGTTGTTGAAGAAGAGATGCAGGTCATACTGAGCCAGCCAGCCGAGATGCCAGCACAGATGATTGACTCCCTGACGCAGCTGTTTACCAAACATCGTCATGTAAAACGGGCGTTTTTGGCGCAGATTCAAGAACCGGGCGAAGAGCAGCCGCATCTGCTGATTGGGATTGATGCCGATCAGGACGAGGAAGTCATCATCCGTGAAGCGGGCAGCGTCGCCAGCGACACTTTACCGGACGAGCGTCCTGTCGACCTGTGTCTGGTGAAGGAAGGCGAATCGGGTATCAGTCATTATATGATTAAGCACACCACGCCGTTCTACGAGCGTAAGTGGGGGAGTTTCCTGAGGGAGTTTAAGGGAAGCGGCAACGCCTGATACCCGTCATACTTCAAGCTGCTTGTGCGTTGGCCGCCCTTACTCACCCCAGTCACTTACCTGAGTAAGCTCCTGGGATTCATGCGGTTGCCGCCTTCACGCAACTTGAATTATTTAGGGTATAATTTTGGTGAAGGCAACGGCGGATTACGATTTTTCCGCTGTTGCCTGCAATAGCAGTAAATCGATCAGCATCACCAGATTCGATTCAAATGAGCTAATCTCACCGGCTTCCGCTGCATAGTGAACCGCATCATCGTAGAGCCGGAAGTGCAAATCGGCTAACTCGCCTAATGAATTCAACGACGCACGGGTAAACGCGATCACCTTCATGCCAATGTTTTTGGCGATACGCGCCTTATCCAACACCTGCTCGGTTTCCCCGCTGCGGGAGATGGCGATAAACACCTGATACTTCGGCGCATTATTGAGAAAAATGCCTCGGCTGTCTCCTAATCCGGAAGAGAAGGCATCTTTCCCCAGCACCTGTAGTTTCTTCGCCAAATATTCAGCAAACAGATGGGAAAACCCCGCGCCGTACAGGAAAAAATGGCTTTCCTGTCGCAGGATAGCGCTGAAAGCGGCTCTATCCTGATGGCTAATGTAGGCAAACGTGCGCTGATAATTGTCGACAAAATGCTGGAAAGCATCGGGAAGCGAAGCGTCATTGGACGTAACGACAGGCGAGGGAGCCAGACGCGGATGCTCCGTGAGCAGCGTTTTGCAGTGATAAATGAATTCACTGTAGCCGCTAAAGCCGATTTTTTGGCACAGCCGCATGATAGTCGCCGTGGAAACATAGGTCTTCTGTGCCAGCTCCCGCACCGTGATTTTGCCTATCAGCGATGAATGGTCGGCGATAAAAGCCAGCACGCGGTATTCCGCGCGCGTCAGCACCTGACCGTGCTGCATTAAAGACGCCAGCCGATTATCCACCTGCTACCCCTGATTGACGGCAATAAAACACCGAACGGAACTAATCACGCTCAATTGGGACATCATCGCGGCTCCCCCAATCGCTCCACGATCCGTCGTACAGCGTCACATTCGGGACATTTAACTGCGTCAGCGCCAGCACGACGACAGAGGCCGTTACGCCGGAGCCGCAGCTGGCGACGATGGGACGAGTAAAATCGACCCCGTGTTTATGCAGAATGGTCGCCAGTTCGGCATTAGGCTTCAGCGCACCGTTACTTACCAAATCAGTCCACGGCACGTTCAGGCTACCGGGAATGCGGCCGCGATGCAGGTCGGGACGCGGTTCATCCACTTCGGCGTTAAAACGGGGTGCGGGGCGGGCATCGACAATCTGTTCTGATTTATCCCGGCTGATGGAAAGCACGTCATCGCGTGAGCGAATGGCATTTCCATCCAGCGTGGCGTGAAATGTGGTTGGCTTCGGCGTCACATCGCCCTGTTCCAGCGGAAGGTTCTGCGCTGTCCAGCCCGCCAGACCGCCGCTCAGGATCGAAAGTGATGTCGCACCGAAGGTGTGCAGCATCCACCACGCACGTGGTGCGGAGAAGAGATTGCCTTCATCGTAAATCACCAGATGCTGCTGGTTATCGATCCCCAACTCGCCCATCGCGCGTGCGAAGTCTTCGCGAGTCGGCATCATATGTGGCAGGTCAGTGCTGTGATCGGACAGCGTTTCAATATCAAAAAAAACCGCACCAGGCAGATGACCGGCGCGGTATTCTGCATGAATATCACGGGTGCTGTTGCCCGGCGGTAGCATCCGGGCGTCGATGAGCGTGATGCTGCTGTCATTCAGGTGGCTGGCAAGCCAGTCTGCGGAGACAAACCGCTCATGAGAAACGGGCAAATCAGAAGACGATGCTGACATAGATCCTCCACGTTGGGGCCGACGAATTCGACCCCGAATCTATCATTGATGTGCAATGATAGATTCATTGTCAGCGATTTTCCCTCATCCGACAAGTCGCAGATTATTGGGCGATACCGTCTCTATATGCCTGTTTTAATTGCGGCCAGTAATCCTGATTGGCTTCAATCATCTCGTCCAGAATGGCTTTGGCGTGCTGCATTGTCGGCACGGTCCGGTTCAGAGTAAATGCCTGCAAGGCCTTCTCGTAGCTGCCTTCCAGCGTGGCTTCCACCAGCAGCTGTTCAGACGCCAACTGCTGTTCCAGCAAGGCACGATGGAACTGCGGGACATTCCCCATCCGCACCGGTTCTGGACCTTGCGCGGTGATATAAGCAGGCACTTCCACCATCGCGTCGTAAGGCAGATTGGCGATGGCACCTTTATTCTCGACGATCACCAGATGGCGCTGGCGCAGATCGAACGCCAGTGAACAGGCGACATCAACGATGAAGGAGCCGTGCACGCCAACGTGGAACGCGTCCGACAGAATCCCCGTTTCCTTGTAGCTGGCGGCGGCCGCAAACAGCTTCTTCTCACGCCCGTCCATCACTTCATTGGCGCGCGTATAGTCAGGATCCTGATGCTCCACGATCTGATTCGGCATCAGGTAGTACTGCAAATACGGATTCGGCACGAACTCTGGGAAATGATCCATGACGGGTTTGATGTTGCGCCAGGTTTTCACCCATGACGGATCGGCGTGCTGCGGATCGGTATCGGCGGCATCGGCAGTTAACAGGCCGTAGCGGGCGATGTGCTCGCGCAGTTCTGGCATACGATCGACGCCGTCGACCAGCACGCGGGTAAACCAGCCAAAGTGATTCAGCCCAAAATAGTCTACCGTGATGTCGTGACGATCGACGCCCAGCACGGCAGCGATGTTACGCATCGCGGCAACCGGCATGTCGCAGATATTCAGCACGCGGGCGTTAGGACGCAGGCGGCGCACGCCTTCGGCAACAATAGCGGCCGGGTTGGAGTAATTGACGATCCATGCTTCTTTATGCGCGTAGCGTTCAACCAAATCGATTAGCTCAGCCATCGGCAGAATGGTGCGCAGGCCGTAGGCCAGTCCGCCGGGACCACAGGTTTCCTGCCCGACGACGCCGTGACGTAGTGGGATTTTCTCGTCCTGTTCGCGCATCTTGTACTGGCCGACGCGCATCTGGGCAAAGATAAAGTGGGCGCCGCTAAACGCGGTTTCCGCGTCGGTTGTGACGGTAAAGACGATGCTGTCACTGTGGTCGCGAATCACTTTTTCCACCACCGGTGCAATGATGTCCTGCCGCGGGCCGTCGATGTCATACAAACGAATCTCCGCCAGCGGGAAATCCGCGAGACGTACCATCAGACTCTTTACGATGCCTGGGGTATAGGTGCTGCCGCCGCCGGCAATCGTCAGAATGAATGGGGGTTTCGTCATGGTCAGTCTCCTGTTAAAGCGCGTTTTCAACTGCTTCGCGTATCGTTTTGACGTGAAGTCCGTAAACCACCTGTACGTTGTTACCCTGTCGGATAACGGCTTTCGCACCGGTGTTCTTAAGCTGTTGTTCGTCTACTAAAGCCGGGTCGATGAGCGTGACCCGCAGGCGGGTGTAGCAGTTGTCCACCACCTCGATATTGGGTTTGCCACCCAGTCCGGCGATGATGGTGGCACCCACAAGTTGGGCATCGCCTTTCACCGCGTCCTGCGTTTTTGCCGGATTCTCGGCCTTGGCCTGATATTCGGTTTTGGAATACAGCCGCGTCTCTTCCTCATCGGTTTCACGCCCGGGGGTTGGCATGTCGAAATACAGAATCAGGAAGCGGAAGACGAAGAAGTAAATCACCGACATCGTCAGCCCGACCGCGATGTACATCGGCCAGTTGGATTTCTCGATGCCCAGCGGCAGGTTATAAAGCAGGAAGTCGATGACGCCGTTGGCACCAATCGCATGCACACCCATGATGGAGAACAGCATCATCCCTATGCCGGTCAGTACGGCGTGGACGGCAAACAGCATCGGGGCGACGAACAGGAACGAGAACTCCAGCGGCTCGGTAACGCCCAGTAAGAAAGAAGTAAACGCGGCCGGAATCAGAATGGCTTTGGCGGCCAGCCGTTTTTCTGGCTTCGCTGTCACGTACATCGCCAGAGCTGCGGCCGTCAGACCAAACATTTTACTGATACCGCGTGCATCCCAGACCACGGTGGAACTCAGCTGTTTGACGTCCTGACAGGCCATTTCAGCAAAATAGATGTTACGTGCGCCCTGATACAGCTTGCCGCACACTTCTGCGGTACCGCCCAGTTCGGTGTACAGGAACGGGGTATAGACCAGATGATGTAGCCCGGTGGGAATCAGCACGCGTTCCAGAAAGCCATAAATTGCGATGCCAACAGGGCCCGCACCTTTGATAGCGAAGGCGAGCCAGGTAATGCCGTGTTGGGCAAACGGCCACAGAGCGCTCATCGCAAAGCCCAGCGCTATCGCCAGCGGAATAACCAGAATGGCGACGAAGCAGTGGCCGGAATAGATCGCCATCACGCCGTTAAATTGTTTACTGGAATAGCGGTTATACAGATAGCCTGCGAATCCGCCGATCAGGATACCGGCGAAAACACCCATTTCCAGCACCTGAACGCCCAGCACCATGCCTTGCCCAGCGGCGCGCATTTCTGCGGCTGGTACGAGTTTGCCCTGTAATTGCAGCGTGATGTTCATGGCATTAATGAAGATGATAAACATCACCAGACCAATCAGCGCAGCGTAGCCCTTATCACGTTTCGCCAGTCCGATGGGGATCCCGACGGCGAACACCAGCGCCAAATTAGCCAGAATCGCTACGGCAGATTTGGAAACCAGTTGACCAAAATCCTGAATCAAAGGATGGTTAAGTAAAGGGACATAGCCCGCTAGGTTGCCGTTACCGAACACATTCCCAAATGCGATGAATAACCCGACAATCGGGAGTATCAGCACCGGCCCATATAGGGACTTGCCGAAATTTTGCAATGCATTGACCGCTCTTTTCATTATCAGCCCTCTTACTGGCCATTATGGTGGGTACAGCAGCAGGCTAGCAGTGAATGACAAAGAAATTCCAGTTATCTTATTGTTTTAAAAACAAATAACCTATAACGTTACAAGTAACCTTCAGAACTGTGATCGCCGATGATTTGTTACATTCAGTACGGGTGCGGTAGGAAACGAAAACGTACGATGCGTAATCGTTAATGAAGGGAAAACGAGAGGTAATATTTTTTTAATAAAATGTTATTTACTTGGTAGGCAACAAAGGCCGCTACCCCTATAATTTGCGCCACTTTCACTGGCTGGGTATACAATTCTTATAATCCGGCTGTAATCTGACAGTTTAGTTAATGAGGTCAATATGACGATAGAACGTACCTTCTCCATCGTAAAACCTAACGCGGTTGCTAAAAATGCCATCGGTGCGATTTACGCACGCTTTGAAAGCGCAGGTTTTACCATTGTTGCGGCTAAAATGCTGCGTCTGAGCCGTGAGCAAGCGGAAGGTTTCTACGCTGAGCATAAAGGCAAGCCGTTCTTTGATGGCCTGGTCGAATTCATGATGTCTGGCCCGATCATGGTGCAGGTGCTGGAAAGTGAAAACGCTGTCCAACGTAACCGTGACATCATGGGTGCCACTAACCCAGCAAACGCACTGGCGGGAACGCTGCGTGCTGATTACGCGGACAGCTTCACGGCGAACGCGGTACACGGTTCTGATTCTATCGAATCCGCTCAGCGTGAAATCGCTTATTTCTTCAGCGATGACGAAATCTGCGCGCGCGCGTAATCTTGCGCGTGATAAACAGGTTAGCGCGTGTGATGTTGCTTCTTTTTCGTTGCGTTAGTGCGCCGTGTCGAAGCAATGACACAGAAAAAAAGCGGTGATGGTAGCTTACCTGTTTTAAACTTTGTACAATGCTGCGCCCCGGATGAGCCTGCACTTATCCGGGGCGTTTCTTTGGTCATCACCATCGAATTCAACCTTCTTTTTAGCGCCATAACGTGTAATAACGAGGCCAGGATTGACAATGTCTAAGCAAATCGCGTCTGAAACTGTCGTGTCTGAAACGACGGCATCTAACACCACCGCATCTAACACTACCGTATCCGAGCAAACCGTGTCCGAATTCTCTCCGGCGTCTGCTGATGCCTCTCAATCCGTCAAAGCCAGTGCGGAAAAAATTAACCTGTTGGATCTTAACCGCCAGCAAATGCGTGACCTCTTCATGTCGATGGGAGAGAAACCGTTCCGCGCCGATCAGGTCATGAAGTGGATTTATCACTACTGCTGTGATGACTTCAACCAGATGACGGATATTAACAAAGTCTTCCGCAGCAAATTGCAGGAGATCGCTGAAATTCGCGCCCCTGAAGTGGTGGACGAACAGCGCTCTTCCGATGGCACTATCAAGTGGGCGATTCTGGTGGGCGGTCAACGGGTTGAAACGGTTTATATTCCAGAAGAAGATCGCGCCACGCTGTGTGTGTCGTCTCAGGTAGGCTGTGCACTGGAATGCAAATTCTGTTCAACGGCGCAGCAGGGTTTTAACCGTAACCTGCGCGTATCGGAAATTATCGGTCAGGTGTGGCGTGCGGCGAAGATTATCGGTGCGTTTAAAGTTACCGGCCAGCGCCCCATCACCAACGTCGTGATGATGGGCATGGGCGAACCGTTGCTGAACCTGACTAACGTCGTGCCAGCGATGGAAATCATGCTGGATGACTTCGGCTTTGGTTTGTCCAAGCGCCGTGTGACGCTGTCCACGTCAGGCGTGGTGCCTGCGTTGGATAAACTGGGCGATATGATCGATGTTGCGCTGGCGATTTCTCTGCATGCGCCGACCGACGACATCCGCAACGAAATCATGCCGATCAACAAAAAGTACAATATCGAGACGTTCCTGAGCGCGGTGCGCCGCTATCTGGAGAAATCCAATGCGAATCAGGGACGTGTTACCGTTGAGTATGTGATGCTGGATCATATCAATGACGGCACCGAGCACGCGCATCAACTGGCTGAATGTCTAAAAGATACGCCGTGCAAGATCAACCTGATTCCGTGGAACCCGTTCCCGGGCGCGCCGTATGGCCGCAGCTCGAACAGCCGCGTTGACCGTTTCTCCAAGGTACTGATGGAGTATGGCTTCACGACGATCGTACGTAAAACCCGTGGGGATGATATTGATGCCGCCTGCGGCCAGCTGGCGGGTGAAGTCGTAGACAGAACCAAACGTACGCTGAAGAAGAAAATGGCCGGTGAACCTATCGCGGTGAAAGCGGTCTGATAACAAATGGGCGCGGGTTAACGTGAAGCGCTAACCCGACGTCGTCCGCTGAGGTAATTTGCAGGGCAAAAGTGAGCAAATTGCGAGGCGCGCCGCGTTGTTATCAGGTCCGACTGCCACGCTGTTCATATTCAGGTAACCTCGCTGGTCAGGATGTCTGGCAAAGACGACAAGGCGAGGGAGCAGGGATGGCAAAGCCACTATCACAGAGACTTTCTTTATGGCAGAGAATGTCTTTATCACAGGGAACGTATTGGCTGAGTGGCCTGTTCGCGGTGCTGTTGCTGGTGGGGTGTGTGAAATCGCCTCAGGAGACGACCAATCCAGCGGTTGCCCAAACCCGCTTGCAGTTAGGGTTGACCTACCTGGCGCACAATAATCTGGATGCGGCTCGGCAGAATCTTGAGAAAGCGGTTGCGATTGCTCCGCAGGATTATCGAACACAATTGGGGATGGCGCTTTACGAGCAGCGGATAGGTGAAAATCGTCTGGCTGAACAGCGTTATCAACATGTGTTAAACATGGCGCCGGAAAATGGCAGCGTCATGAATAATTACGGTGCGTTTCTGTGTAGTTTAGGGCAGTATGTAGCGGCTCAGCGACAGTTTAGTGCGGCTGCACAACTTCCTGATTACAGTCAGGTTGCTGATGCGTTGGAAAATGCGGGATACTGCTTTTTCAATGCCGGACAGGCTGAGGATGCGCGCAATTTATTAAGTCGGGCGCTGAAGTATGACCCGACGAAAGGCAGTGCCTTGCTGGCGGCAGCAAACAAACAGTTTGCTGCCGGGAAAAATGAGCAAGCGCGGCTGCTGCTTGATGTTTATCAGCATAGTCTTCCGGCCAGTGCCGAAAGCTTATGGTTACAGATTCGTTTCGCCGCGTTAGCGGGCCATGATGGCGATAAAGAACGTTATGGCAACGTGCTGGCGCGAAGTTTTCCACAATCTAAACAGTACCAGCATTTCTTAGCTAATGAATACTGAAGCCACCCAAGATACAACAGAAGCAAAACTACCCGGCGAACGTCTGCGTGAGGCGCGTGAACGCCTTGGGCTAACTCAGCAAACTATTGCTGAGCGTTTGTGCCTTAAAATCACCACCGTTCGCGATATTGAAGACGGTACGACGCCTGCCGATTTAGCGCCGACTTTTCTGCGCGGCTATATCCGTTCTTATGCCAAGCTGGTTCATTTACCCGAAGATGAACTGCTTCCCTCTGTGAATAAACAGGCCATACCTAAAACGATCTCTGTTTCGCCGATGCAGAGTTTTTCGCTGAAAAAAAGCCGTAAAAAGCGTGATGGCTGGTTGATGACAATCACCTGGCTGGTCGTGCTGGTTGTTCTGGGGCTAACGGGCGCATGGTGGTGGCAAAACCATCAGGCTCAGCAGGCGGAAATCAACAGCATGGTCGATCACGCCAGTTCGATGCAGGCACAAACGGAAGGGCAGTCCGTTCCGCTAATGGACAACAGCGCACCGCAGGAAACGGCGACACAGAATTCTGCTACGGCACCGGTTTCTACGCCAGTCGACCTTTCTGCCACTGGATCGGAGACACCGTCAACGCCTTCTTCTGCCTCTACACCGTCTGCTGCACCTTCCAGCCAATCACCTTCACACGCGAACGCTGCACAGCCTGCGGGTAATGCGCAGCCCGCGGGCGATGTTCTGTTAGGTGCCGGAGCTGTAGCTCCCGCTGCGGGTACGTTAGCGGAAACCAATCCAGCCCCTGCTGCTCATGCATTAGTGATGACGTTCACGGCCGATTGCTGGCTGGAAGTCACGGACGCCAGCGGTAAAAAACTGTTCAGCGGCATGCAGCGCAATGGTGGCACACTGAATCTGGATGGTCAGTCACCCTATAAACTGAAAATCGGTGCACCTGCTGCGGTACAGATTCAATTTCAAGGCAAGCCGGTTGATTTAAGCCGCTTTGTGCGCAGCAATCAGGTTGCACGCCTGACGCTGACCGCAGAATAACGTGTTGTTCAGGTAAGACTGCAATGTTGGAGATGAAGTAATGCATAACGCTGCACCCATAACCCGTCGAAAATCAACACGAATTTACGTCGGCAAGGTGCCTGTTGGTGATGGTGCGCCGATTGCGGTGCAATCCATGACCAACACCCGAACCACCGACGTTGAAGCAACCGTCAACCAAATCAGAGCGCTGGAACGCGTTGGCGTCGATATCGTCCGCGTTTCCGTACCAACCATGGACGCGGCGGAAGCTTTTAAGCTTATCAAACAGCAGGTGAATGTCCCGCTCGTCGCCGACATCCACTTTGACTACCGTATCGCGCTGAAAGTTGCGGAGTACGGCGTCGACTGTCTGCGTATCAATCCCGGCAATATTGGCAACGAAGAGCGTATTCGCTCGGTTGTCGACTGCGCGCGTTACAACAATATCCCGATCCGCATTGGCGTTAACGGCGGTTCGCTGGAAAAAGATTTGCAGGAAAAATACGGTGAGCCAACGCCGGAAGCGCTGCTGGAATCAGCGATGCGCCATGTCGATATTCTCGACCGCTTGAACTTCGATCAGTTTAAAGTCAGCGTTAAAGCCTCGGATGTCTTCCTGGCCGTGCAATCCTATCGTCTGCTGGCAGCGCGTATCGATCAGCCGCTGCACCTTGGTATCACCGAAGCGGGTGGCGCACGTAGCGGCGCGGTGAAATCGGCTATTGGCCTCGGATTGTTATTGTCTGAAGGTATTGGCGACACATTGCGTATCTCGCTGGCGGCCGATCCGGTTGAAGAAGTGAAAGTTGGCTTCGATATCCTGAAATCACTGCGCATTCGTGCGCGCGGAATCAACTTTATTGCTTGCCCGACCTGCTCCCGTCAGGAATTTGACGTGATCGGTACGGTGAACGCGCTGGAACAACGACTGGAAGATCTCATCACGCCGATGGATGTCTCGATTATCGGTTGCGTGGTGAATGGTCCGGGTGAAGCACTGGTGTCCACCATTGGTGTTACGGGTGGACACAACAAGAGCGGCTTCTATGAAGACGGCGTGCGGCAGAGAGAGCGCTTCGATAACGAACAGATGATCGATCAGTTAGAAGCCAAGATCCGCGCGAAAGCCTCCATGATGGACGAAAATCAGCGCATTACCGTCAATCTGGTAGATAAGTAACTCTGACGGCGTGACGGCCTGCCGTCACCCGCCTAATTCACGATTCCTGAACCCGATGGGGATGCCCCGCATTGAAGATGCGACGACAATCCCTCTATAATCGGGTTTATTTTTTGAAAAACGCATAGAGAACTGACGTGGCAAAAAATATTCAAGCCATCCGTGGCATGAACGATTACCTGCCAGCCGAAACGGCATTGTGGCAGCGTATTGAAAACAGCCTGAAACAGGTGCTCAGCGGCTACGGCTATAATGAAATTCGTTTGCCGATTGTTGAGCAAACGCCGCTGTTTAAGCGCGCTATCGGTGAAGTGACCGATGTCGTCGAAAAAGAGATGTATACCTTTGACGATCGCAATGGCGATAGCCTGACTCTGCGCCCGGAAGGGACGGCTGGCTGCGTCCGCGCCGGTATTGAGCACGGTATTCTCTATAATCAGGAACAGCGACTGTGGTATGTCGGCCCGATGTTCCGCTACGAGCGTCCGCAGAAAGGGCGCTATCGCCAGTTCCATCAGTTGGGCTGTGAAGTGTTTGGTCTGCAAGGGCCGGATATTGATGCCGAACTGATCCTGATGACAGCCCGCTGGTGGCGTGTGTTGGGCATCGCCGATCATGTGAAGCTGGAACTGAACTCGATTGGTTCGTTAGACGCGCGCGCCCGCTATCGCGAAGCGCTGGTGGCGTTCCTCGAACAGCATAAAGATCAGCTGGATGAAGACTGCCTGCGCCGGATGTATACCAACCCGCTGCGCGTTCTGGATACGAAAAATCCGCAGATTCAAGTGTTGCTGAACGACGCGCCAGTGCTGACGGACTACCTGGATGATGAATCACGTGCACACTTTGAGGCACTGGGTGAACTTTTAACGCAGTCCGGCATCCCATATACCGTTAATCCGCGTCTGGTTCGTGGTTTGGATTACTATAACCGCACCGTATTTGAGTGGGTGACCACCAGTCTGGGCGCGCAGGGCACGGTCTGTGCCGGTGGGCGTTATGATGGTATGGTGGAACAGCTGGGCGGGCACGCGACGCCGGCGGTTGGTTTTGCAATGGGTCTGGAGCGTCTGGTGCTGCTGGTGCAGTCTGTGAACCCGGATTTCAAAGCACAGCCGAGCGTGGATGTTTATCTGATTTCTTCCGGTGCGGGAACGCAGGTTGCGGCAATGCAGCTGGCGGAGAAATTACGTGACGCGCTGCCGCAGTTGAAACTGATGACCAACTACGGTGGTGGCAACTTTAAGAAGCAATTCGCTCGTGCTGATAAATGGGGCGCACGCGTCGCATTGGTATTAGGCGAAAATGAAGTGGCGGCCGGTCAGGTTGTGGTTAAAAACCTGAGCAATGGCGAGCAGGATACATTGGCACAGGCCGACGTCGCATCGCGGCTGGCAACGTTACTGGATTGAGGAGAGAGACACCGTGGAAGTCTATACCACAGAGAATGAACAGGTTGATGCACTACGTCGTTTCCTCGCGGAGAACGGAAAGGCGTTAGTTGTCGGTGTTGTGCTAGGCGTCGGTGCACTGGTTGGCTGGCGTTTCTGGCAAAGCCACCAAAATGACAGCGTAATGGCGGCATCTTCATCTTATCAGCAGGTGACGGAGCAATTGGCCGAAGGCAAAGCCGACGCGATTGCGGCAACCGAGAAATTTACGGCTGAGAATAAGAATACCTATGGCGCGCTGGCTTCTCTGGAACTTGCTCGTCATTACGTTGATCAGAAAGATTTTGCTAAAGCAGCGCAGCAGCTGGTACAGGCGCAATCGCAGACTAAAGATGCCGACCTGCTGGCCGTGGTGAATCTGCGTCTGGCGCGGGTTCAGCTACAGGAAAATAAAGCGGATGACGCGCTGAAAACGTTGGATGCCATCAAGCTGGAAGGCTGGGCATCACAGGCTGCGGAAGTGCGTGGTGATATTCTGGTGAGCAAAGGGGATAATCAGGCTGCGCGTGATGCCTACAACAAAGGGTTGTCTTCCAATCCATCGCAGGCACAGCAAGCGTTACTGCGTATGAAACTGAATAACCTGTCCAGCTAAGAGGAATTCCATGCAATTGCGTAAAACACTTTTGGTAGGACTGGTTTCTGTTGCCCTGCTGAGCGGATGCTCGCTGTTTAACAGCGAAGAAGATGTTGTCACTATGTCTCCACTGCCGCAGGTGGAAAACCAGTTCACGCCAACCAAGGTGTGGAACAGCTCGGTTGGGAGCGGGATTGGTGAGTTTTATTCCAATCTTCACCCCGCATGGCAGGATAATCGCGTTTTTGCGGCCGATCGTCGTGGCACTGTGAAAGCGATGGATCTGAGTGACGGCAAAGAGATTTGGCGCGCGGATCTGTCAGAGAAGACCAATTTCTTCTCCCGCAATAACCCGGCGCTGCTGTCCGGCGGTGTAACGGTTTCTGGTAACCATGTCTATGTCGGCAGCGAAAGGGCGCAGGTCTATGCGCTGAATGCGGAAGATGGTACGCCAGTATGGCAGACCAAAGTGGCTGGCGAAGCGCTGTCTCGCCCTGTCGTCAGCGACGGCGTGGTGCTGATTCACACCAGCAACGGTATGCTGCAGGCATTGAATGAAGCCGATGGCGCAATTAAGTGGAGCGTCAATCTGGATATGCCGACGCTGTCTCTGCGCGGTGAATCTGCCCCGACAACCGCATTTGGTGCGGCGATTGTGGGTGGTGATAACGGTCGTGTGAACGCCGTGATGATCAATCAGGGCCAGCTCATTTGGCAACAGCGTATTTCACAGCCGAGTGGTGCAACTGAAATCGATCGTCTGAACGACGTCGACACCACGCCAGTGGTCGCGGGCGAAGTGGTTTATGCGCTGGGTTACAATGGCAACATGACCGCGCTGGATCTGCGTTCTGGTCAGGTTCTGTGGAAGCGTGAACTGGGTTCAGTGCATGATTTCATTATTGACGGTGACCGCATCTATCTGGTCGATCAGGACGATCGCGTTGTTGCATTGAATACCAACGGCGGTGTGAGCCTGTGGCGTCAAAGCGATCTGCTGCACCGTAACTTAACGGCTCCGGCGCTGTATAATGGTTATCTGGTTGTCGGCGATACCGAAGGGTATCTGCACTGGCTGAATACGGCAGATGGCCGCTTCGTGGCGCAGCAAAAAGTGGATAGCTCCGGCTTCCTGAGCAAGCCTGTGGTTGCCAGCGACAAGCTGCTGATTCAGGCGAAAAACGGTGATGTCTACGCGTTCACTCGCTAAGTAACCCGTATCAATTTGGAGCACAGCGTTTTGGGTGTGCTCGTATAACGGCTCCTGACATTATCAGGGGCCGTTTCGTCTTTTTATCGTCAGCGAGTATTTCGCTGTAACGTATTGAAATATAAGTAATGAGGTTGTAACAATGATACCTGTCGTCGCGCTGGTCGGGCGCCCGAATGTGGGGAAATCCACGCTATTTAACCGCTTAACGCGCACTCGTGATGCATTAGTGGCGGATTTCCCTGGGCTGACTCGTGACCGCAAGTATGGTCGTGCTGAAGTGGAAGGGCATGAATTTATTATCGTCGATACCGGTGGTATCGATGGCACCGAAGACGGCGTGGAAACGCGCATGGCGGGTCAATCGCTGGTCGCGATTGAAGAAGCGGATATCGTGCTGTTCATGGTGGATGCACGCGCAGGGTTGATGCCTGCGGATGAAGGCATTGCTAAGCATCTGCGCAGCCGTGAAAAGACAACCGTGCTGGTCGCTAACAAAACCGATGGCCTTGACCCGGATATGGTCACGGCGGATTTCTACTCGCTCGGAATGGGCGAAGTGTACGCGATCGCGGCGTCTCACGGCCGTGGCGTAACGTCGCTGCTGGAAACGGTTCTGCTGCCGTTTGTACAGGATGAAATAGAAGAGCCGGTCGAGCTAACCGAAGAAGAAGAGAACGCGGCTTATTGGGCAGCGTTAGAAGCAGAAGAGCAGGCCAGCGAAGAAGAAGCAGAAGACGATTTCAATCCTGAAGATTTGCCGATCAAACTGGCGATTGTCGGGCGTCCGAACGTAGGTAAATCCACGCTGACGAACCGTATTCTGGGTGAAGAGCGTGTGGTGGTGTTCGACATGCCCGGCACGACGCGTGACAGTATCTACATCCCTATGGTGCGCGACGAACGTGAATACGTTCTGATTGATACCGCCGGGGTGCGTAAGCGCGGAAAAGTGACGGAAACGGTAGAAAAATTCTCTGTCATCAAGACATTGCAGGCGATTGAAGATGCCAACGTAGTCCTGCTGGTTATTGATGCGCGCGAAGGCATTTCCGATCAGGATCTCTCGCTGTTGGGCTTTATCCTCAATAGTGGGCGCTCACTGGTGATCGTGGTGAACAAGTGGGATGGCCTGTCGCAGGAAGTGCGTGAACAGGTGAAGGAGACGCTGGATCTGCGTCTCGGCTTTATCGATTTCGCCCGTATTCACTTTATTTCTGCGCTACACGGTAGCGGCGTGGGCAACCTGTTTGAGTCGGTAACCGAAGCCTATTCTTGCGCCACTCGTCGCGTCAGTACGGCCATGTTGACCCGTATCATGCAAATGGCATCAGACGATCACCAGCCGCCGCTGGTGCGCGGTCGCCGCGTGAAACTGAAATATGCGCACGCCGGTGGTTATAACCCGCCGATCGTGGTGATCCACGGGAATCAGGTGAAAGACCTGCCGGATTCCTACAAGCGCTACCTGATGAACTACTATCGCCGTTCGCTGGAAGTGATGGGTACGCCGATTCGTATTCAATTTAAAGAAGGGGAAAACCCCTTTGCGGACAAGCGCAACACGCTGACACCAAACCAGCTACGCAAGCGTAAGCGTTTGATGTCGCATCTTAAAAAAAGTAAGTGATTTATTTACGGGGCGAATAGCGATATTCGCCCCGTTTTGTTAGAGACGAAACGAGCTGTCGTTAACAAAACGAACCATTTTTAATAAAACGACCATTTTAACAAAACAAATACTCATCAAGGAAAGTCATGTCCTGGGAAACCTGGA
This sequence comes from Pectobacterium sp. HCp5_1, assembly GCF_032905925.1. Lineage (NCBI taxonomy): Bacteria > Pseudomonadati > Pseudomonadota > Gammaproteobacteria > Enterobacterales > Pectobacteriaceae > Pectobacterium > Pectobacterium sp. HCp5_1. The sequence continues at coordinate 26,193 of NZ_JAUMIO010000011.1, read as the reverse complement.
GTTTTGCGTTTAACGTCACGATGCCCAATTTATTGATGTTGTTTATGGGGATCGCGTTACGCAAACTCAATCTGCTAAATGATGCGTTTTGTGATACGGCAATGCGGGTGGTGTTCAACGTTTCTCTTCCCTGTCTACTGTTTTTTAGTGTTGCCAGTAATCAACAGTCTTTTGTGAGCCAGTGGCCGCTGGTGGTGTATGGCACAGTCGGAACATTGGCAACATTTCTGCTTCTGGAACTTGCGGCGACGAGGCTAGTTAAGGATCCGAAAGAACGTGGAATCTTTGTACAAGGCGGGTTCCGGTCGAATACTGGCGTAATGGGTCTGGCTTTTGCCATGAGTGCCTATGGCGATGAAGGCATTGCTATCGGCTCGTTGTATTTGATGGTGACGGTCATTATGTTTAACGCGCTGTCTGTCATTACGCTGACGCGCAGCTTGCAGCGGCAATCGCCCGAACAGAAGATTCCGGTAAGCCAACTGCTGCGGGGTATTGTGACCAACCCGCTGATTATTGGCCTACTTCTGGGGGCTGCCTATGGGCAAAGCCAACTACCGATGCCGGGCGTGATTAAACAAACGGGCGGTTTTATTTCCTCCATGGCGCTGCCGCTGGCGTTACTCTGTGCGGGTGCCAGTCTGGAGTGGCGTAGTATGTTTCGTTCGTCCAATGTTGCCGTGCTTTCTTCTGTGGCGAAGGTATTCGTTGTGCCTGGGTTACTCACGTTGGGCGGATGGCTTGTTGGCTTCCGCGGTGTTGAGCTGGGAATCATTTTTCTGTTTTCTTCAACGCCAACTGCAGCAGGTAGCTATGCGATGACGCGGGCGATGGGTGGAAACGCGACGCTTGCGGCTAATATCATTGGGCTGACCACGGTAGGGGCCTTCTTTATGATTGCGCTGGGGCTCTACTTTTTACGTTCACTGGGCGTGATTTAGCGCGGGCGTGGAGAGCGCTTTGTTCGAGAGTATTCATGGTGACGATCTTTTATAATCAAGCCAAAGTCAGCGAGTTTCATCATGTTTCCTGATGTGTTTCAGCGCTGGTGGCTCCTGTTGCAGTAAGTGACAGAGTCTTACGTCTTGTCTTTTGGCTGACAGAACAGGAATTTGATAGCGTACTCTTGGACAGTCTTCTTCCTGAGGCGCAGTGATGAAAACAAAGCATTCTGAGCGGGACGTATATTGCCAGCGGATTGCCCCGCAGGCCCAGTATCAGGGCAAACAAGGCTTGGTTTATTCGGTTGGGATTTCACGCGAGACGGTGGGGGCTCAACATCTTCATATGCAGTTAGCGTGGATTCCACCGCGTTCGCAGGGAAAAGCGCATAAGCACGAGCACCACGAAACGGCAATTTACGCGCTGAGCGGCATTTCCTGCATGTATTACGGGGAACAGCTTGAAAACTGGATTGAATTGCCCGAAGGCAATTTCCTCTATATTCCTGAGAATGTCCCGCATTTGCCCTATAATCCCAGTGACGATGTCGCCGTGTTGGTGATTTCCCGTACTGATGCCAACGATCAGGAGAGCGTGGTTATGCTGCCGGAATTGGACAGAAATGTGCTGCCTGAACGTGGTGAAACGAGAGGATAAACATGGAAGCAAATTGTCCGAGCTGTGGCCATCCTCTGGCCTGGAAAAGCGGTACGCGGTTTCAGTGTACTACCTGCCTGCAGGATTATCTGCGTGAGGCTGCGTGCCCTGAATGTAAGCACTCGCTTCAGGAACTGAAAGCCTGCGGTGCGGTGGATTACTTCTGCCAGCAGCACGGGATGATTTCCAAACGGCAAGTCGTGTTCAGCTACGCGCTTGCCGATTAAATCCATTATTACTTAATCAATAGTTACTCCTGTACGCCGTTGCGCCACAGCTCGGCCAGCTCCGGTGGCGCGCGGTCTTCGGGGATCAGCAGAATGACATCGGTGTGTTGGTTCTGCTGCGGTTGGCAGTAGCTGATGTGGATGCGGTAATAAAACTGGTCGCCGCGCCCTGAGCCATCGGGTTCGCCGGGTTCGCGAGCCTGAGGAGCGGCATTACGGATCGCGTTACAAATCCGCTCCCGTTCGGATGGCGGTACGCTGGCGAGCGCGAAGCGTCGCGGCCCCGCCAGCTTGGGGATAAAAGCGAATCCCCCTTCACGCGCTAGCTCAATGATGGCATCGTTGTTGAGCTCTGGCAGCGTTTTCATAAGAACTCCTGCCGTACCTCCACACCTACCGTTTCCCACGACTGCATGACGATATCTGCAACGGTGTGGTTAAAACGTTGAGCGGCATGTTGAATGGTGTGGCGCGCGAAAATTTCGAAATCCGCATTTTGCGGCAGTGCTTTATCACACAGCGTGTCGTACCAGATGCGACCCGCTTTTTCCCAGGAATGGCCGCCCAGTGCAATGGCTGTTAGATAGAATGCCCGGTTGGGAATGCCTGAATTCAGGTGCACACCGCCGTTGTCTTCACGCGTGTTCACATACTCACTCATGTGAGAGGGCTGGGGGTCGATACCGAGTAGCTCATCGTCATACGCGGTACCCGGATGAGACATCGATCGCAGCCCCATGCCGTGAATACCATCGGCCAGAAGCTTGTCACCGATAAGCCAATCGGCCTGCTCGGCGGTTTGCCCCAAATGATACTGCTTGACCATGGAACCAAAGACATCGGACAGCGATTCATTTAGCGCACCGGACTGGCGGAAATAGATCAGCCCCGCTTCGTTTTCGGTGATGCCGTGCGTGAGTTCGTGCGCGACCACATCAAGCGCAATCGTGAAGCGATTAAAGATTTTGCCGTCGCCATCTCCAAACACCATCTGCTGCCCGTTCCAGAAAGCATTCTGGTAATCCTGACCGTAATGTACGGTGCCAGCCAGCGGCAGTCCCTCGGCATCCAGCGAGTTACGTTGGAAAATTTTCCAGAAGAAATCGTAAGTGACGCCCAGATAGTTATAGGCCTCATCGACGGCGATATCACCGTTGCTGGGTTGGCCTTCAGCGCGCACCAGCTTGCCGGGCAGCAGCTGTTGCTGTTCAGCATCGTGAATGTTGCGATTTGCCTGCCCCGCGGCTAATTTCTCATGGGGTTCCGGGCGTGGATTATGGCTGACCATTAATGACTGAACGTGCATCAGCGTTTGTTGCGCGCAGTGGCGCTGCTCGTCTGTGCCGTTTGCAATAATGCGATGCAAAATGTAAGGGGGGATCACGCTACAAATCGGTCTGGACTTCATACCTCATCTCCTTGAAAACGCTCATCAGGGGTAACACAGACGATCAACAAAGCTCACTGCCTTTTTATCCCATCCGCGTCACCGCGCAGAGGCTGATAACCCGTGCGGTGAAAACGGTGAATATAAATTAGTGAGCAGGGAATGAGTATAGTTCAGATGCCGGGGGTAAGAATGGGGGATCGCCGTTGTTTTCGGACAAATCCCCATTCGCGCATTTTATGCCGATCGCGTTATTTTTGCGTCGGGGATGAGGATTTTCGCCGCTTTTTCGCGGAATTTTGATTCGGAGCCAGTGTCGTGACCTGGCTTTCTACCCAGCCGTCCTGCAAACGGGTTTTCAGCGTTTCGCCAGGGGAAATTTGCGCGACGTTTTTCAGCACTTTACCATCTGGGGCGGTGGTGACGTTATAGCCACGCGCCAGCGTCGCCAGTGGGCTAACGCCTTCCAGTCGCGAACAGGCGATGCCTAGCTTTTGCTTGTTCTGATTCAACTGACGTTCTACTGCGCTTTGCATCTGATAGCTCAACTGCTGTAAACGCTGCTGCGCACGATGAATGCGGGTTTGCGGCTGCTGTTGCATCAGGCGCTGTTGTAAGCGTTCACTTCGGCGTGAGGTCTGCCGAAGCTGCTGCTGCATGGCGTCATCCAACCGCTGACGCAGTTTAACCAGCTGTGCCTGCTGACGCGCCAGTCGCAGCTGCGGATGCTGCTGCTGTAAACGGTGGTGCAGACGGGTAAATTCCCGATTGCGTTGGGCAAGGTAATAGTCCATCGCCATTTCCAGACGCTGGCGCTGGGACTGTATCTGACGCAAGAGCTCCAGTTGGTTACGACTCACTAACTCGGCAGCGGCCGACGGCGTGGGTGCGCGCAGGTCACCGACGAAATCGGCGATGGTGACATCGGTCTCATGGCCGACGGCACTGACGATAGGAATGCAGCTGGCGAAGATGGCGCGGGCGACCCGTTCGTCATTAAAGCTCCACAGATCTTCCAGCGAACCGCCGCCGCGCCCGACGATTAATACGTCACACTCATCCCGCTGGTTAGCCAGCTCAATAGCGCGAACAATCTGTAGCGGCGCTTCCGCGCCTTGCACCGACGTGGGATACACGATCACCGGCAGCGACGGATCGCGGCGCTGCAACACCTGCAAAATATCGTGCAGGGCGGCACCGCTGGCTGACGTAATCACGCCGACCTGTTTGGCGGGAGAGGGCAGAACCTGCTTAAACTGCTGGTCGAACAGCCCTTCGGCAGCGAGGCGCTGCTTGAGCTGTTCAAACTGCTGCTGTAGCAGGCCATCGCCAGCGGGCTGCATGCTTTCCGCTAGTAGCTGATAGTCGCCGCGAGGTTCATATAGCGTGATGCTCGCCCGAATCAGCACTTGCTGACCGTTTTGCGGGCGGAACGTCACTCTGCGGTTGCTGGTGCGGAACATCGCACAGCGCACCTGCGCACGTTCGTCTTTCAGCGTGAAATACCAATGGCCGGATGAGGGCTGAGATAGGTTGGAGATTTCGCCGGAGAGCCAAATCTGGCCCATTTCCATTTCCAACAGTTGTCTAACCGTCTGATTCAGGCGGCTAACGGTAAAAATTGCAGAGGAGGGAAATTGAGACATTGTGAGCCAGATCAAATTTTAAAACAGTCACTTAATTGATCGATACTACCTACCTGAAAAAGGTAATCAAGCATTTTAGTAAAATAATGCTGGAGGCAACCGATTACGCTCTGTATAATGCCACGGCAATATTTTATCTATTCTTACATCCACCTTGGTGAGATATTGCCCATGCTACGTATCGCTAAAGAAGCACTGACGTTTGACGACGTCCTCCTGATTCCCGCTCATTCTACTGTTCTGCCTAACACTGCCGATCTGTCCACGCAGTTGACGAAAAACATTCGCCTGAATATCCCTATGCTGTCCGCAGCGATGGATACCGTTACCGAATCCGGTCTGGCCATTGCGCTGGCGCAGGAAGGCGGTCTGGGCTTTATTCACAAAAATATGTCCATTGAGCGTCAGGCTGAAGAAGTTAGCCGCGTGAAAAAACACGAAAGTGGCGTTGTGGTTGATCCACAAACCGTGACGCCAGAAACGACGCTGCGTGAAATGAAAGAGCTGACCGAGCGCAACGGCTTCGCTGGCTACCCAGTTGTGGCAAAAGACAACGAGCTGGTTGGTATCATCACCGGTCGTGACGTGCGTTTTGTTACCGATTTGGAAAAACCAGTTAGCGCATTCATGACGCCAAAAGAGCGTCTGGTCACCGTCAAAGAAGGCGAAGCGCGTGATGTCGTGCTGCAAAAAATGCACGAAAAACGCGTCGAAAAAGCGCTGGTGATCGACGACCAATTCCACCTGATCGGCATGATCACGGTAAAAGACTTCCAGAAAGCAGAACGTAAACCGAACGCGTGTAAAGACGAACACGGTCGCCTGCGCGTAGGCGCGGCGGTTGGCGCAGGTGCGGGTAACGAAGAGCGTGTTGATGCGCTGGTTGCCGCAGGCGTTGACGTCCTGCTGATCGACTCCTCACACGGCCATTCCGAAGGCGTATTGCAGCGCATTCGTGAAACACGTGCGAAATACCCGAACCTCGAAATCATCGGCGGCAACGTGGCAACGGGCGCAGGTGCAAAAGCGCTGGTTGAAGCGGGCGTTAGTGCAGTGAAAGTGGGTATCGGCCCTGGCTCTATCTGTACGACCCGTATCGTGACTGGCGTGGGCGTACCGCAGATTACGGCTATCTCTGATGCGGTTGAAGCGCTGGAAGGCACGGGCATTCCGGTCATCGCCGATGGCGGTATCCGCTTCTCAGGCGACATCGCTAAAGCCATCGCAGCTGGCGCGGCGTGTGTCATGGTCGGTTCCATGCTGGCGGGTACGGAAGAATCCCCAGGTGAAATCGAACTGTATCAGGGGCGTTCATTCAAATCTTATCGCGGCATGGGTTCACTGGGCGCAATGTCCAAAGGTTCATCAGACCGTTATTTCCAGACCGATAACGCCGCCGACAAACTGGTGCCGGAAGGTATCGAAGGCCGCGTAGCCTATAAAGGCCGCCTGAAAGAGATCGTTCACCAGCAGATGGGCGGCTTGCGCTCTTGCATGGGTCTGACCGGTTGCGCGACTATCGATGCACTGCGCACGCAGGCTGAGTTTGTACGCATCAGCGGCGCGGGCATTCAGGAAAGCCACGTTCACGACGTTACCATTACTAAAGAGTCACCGAACTACCGTATGGGTTCATAAGGTGATTTAACGCAATAAACCCTGTACTATTTCGCGCCGCTCTGCCTTTACATAAGGCGGAGCGGTTAGCTGGGTTTACTTTTCGCTTTTGTCTTTTGCTTTTTGGAACATGCTCCTCATGACTCAAAACATTCATCAACACCGCATTCTTATTCTGGATTTCGGCTCGCAGTACACGCAGCTGGTTGCTCGTCGCGTGCGTGAACTGGGCGTTTACTGTGAACTGTGGGCATGGGATGTCACGGAAGCACAGATTCGCGGGTTTAATCCGAACGGGATCATCCTGTCAGGCGGCCCGGAAAGCACCACCGAGTTTGGCAGCCCGCGTGCGCCAGAATACGTTTTCAATGCTGGCGTACCGGTACTGGGCGTGTGCTATGGCATGCAGACGATGGCGATGCAACTGGGTGGCCACGTTGAAGGTTCCAACGAGCGTGAGTTTGGTTATGCGCAGGTAGAAGTGAAAACGGATAGCGCGCTGGTGCGTGATATTCAGGATGCGTTGAGCGCCTCAGGCGCACCGCTGCTGGATGTCTGGATGAGCCACGGCGACAAAGTGACGGCCATCCCAGAAGGGTTTGAGACCGTTGCCAGCACCGATACCTGTCCGTTTGCCATCATGGCGAACGAAGAGAAGCGTTTTTACGGCGTGCAGTTCCACCCGGAAGTGACGCACACCCGCCAGGGTCAGCGCATGCTGGAGCGTTTTGTTCTTGATATCTGCCAGTGTGAAGCACTGTGGACGCCAGCCAAGATCATCGACGATGCGGTGAACCGTATTCGTGAGCAGGTAGGCAACGATCACGTGATTCTGGGTCTGTCTGGCGGCGTGGATTCTTCCGTTACCGCGATGCTGTTGCACCGTGCGATTGGCGATCGTCTGACCTGCGTGTTTGTCGATAACGGCCTGCTGCGCCTGAACGAAGCCGATCAGGTGCTGGAAATGTTCGGCGATCATTTCGGTCTGAACATTGTTCACGTAGCAGCGGAAAATCGCTTCCTGAGCGAGCTGGCGGGTGAAGATGAGCCGGAAGCCAAGCGCAAAATCATTGGTCGCGTGTTCGTTGAAGTGTTCGATGAAGAAGCCAGCAAGCAAACTGACGTGAAATGGCTGGCGCAAGGCACCATCTACCCAGACGTCATCGAATCTGCGGCTTCTGCGACGGGCAAAGCGCACGTGATCAAGTCACACCACAACGTGGGTGGCCTGCCGAAAGAGATGAAGCTGGGTCTGGTTGAGCCGCTGAAAGAGCTGTTCAAAGACGAAGTGCGTAAGATCGGTCTGGAACTGGGTCTGCCGTACAACATGCTGTACCGCCATCCGTTCCCGGGCCCGGGTCTGGGCGTGCGCGTACTGGGTGAAGTGAAGAAAGAGTACTGTGACCTGCTGCGTCGTGCGGATGCGATCTTCATCGAAGAATTGCACAAAGCCGACTTGTACAACAAAGTCAGTCAGGCCTTCACCGTCTTCCTGCCGGTTCGCTCCGTGGGCGTGATGGGCGATGGCCGTAAATACGATTGGGTTGTCGCGCTGCGCGCGGTAGAAACCATCGACTTTATGACCGCGCACTGGGCACACCTGCCATACGATTTCTTGGGCCGCGTCTCCAACCGCATCATCAACGAAGTCGACGGCATCTCCCGCGTCGTTTATGACGTATCGGGTAAGCCACCGGCGACGATTGAGTGGGAATAGGATTTTACTCTCAACCATTTGATTTTTTTTTTGTAAAAAATAACAGATAGTGATGTGTGCTATGCCATCAATGGCGTTTTTAATGGTGCACATCATACGTATCTGAAAAAGCTGCATCGATACCATGTCTTGGATAAGGAATGCCGGCATGGTATCGAGACTGCTCAGCAGTCAACGGTTTGCACGTCTCCAATATGGTGTTGGTGTGTGGAATTCATCACCATCGACCCCACACTGTTACCCGTAAGCACGCATGGCGTTTTCGACGCCGATTGGGCTCCCCCTTTTTGTACCATTGCGTAAAGTCTATTGGCGTAGGTTGAGCAAGGGTATAACTCCCAACTCGCAGAAGGCTCAGGGCCTAACAACTGATTGTGCGTCCACAGCACCATATTCTTCATATCCATAATTCCCCGGACTGGCCTTATTATCGGCACCCCGTCATACGCCGTGGACTCAGCAATGGGACCGAGTTTTCACATGTCCAGATTATCCTTACGCTTGAAGCCCGTGCTTTTCATGGAATAGATGCGAGTGTCTTCTTATCGTTGGAAGAAAGATGAGGTGCAGCGATCTGTGCCAGCTCGCCGTGCGCGCTGGCTCAATATGACGAAACACCTGGACGACGGCCTAGGCCAAGCTGCGCAGATCAATCAACTGCCTATCCGCCCGTGTGATCGTTGCTACTGTGCGCGGCGATGAACATGGCGACGGCCGACCGACAGTAGGATTCGATTTCGTTGTCATCCTCTGCTCTCGCCTTATCGAAGCGAGCAATTGTCAGAAGGTCGGAGCCTTTGATAAGCGCGGCAAACAAGCGGGCGGACCGGAGAGGATCAGGCACATTTAGAGCCGCCTTCGCGTGCAACTGGCGCAGCAGGGCCTCGATCTGGGCGATGACATAAGCGGGGCCGGCTTCATAATGAAGCTTGCTTAACGACTTTTGATTCGTCTTGTCGGCCATGATCATGGCTTCGACACTGCGGACGTCAGGGCTCAACAGTGTACGAAGCAGGGATGATCCCACCGCGATGAGCTGATCTTCGGCCGAACCGCCGACGCCTTCAATAAGCGCCTGTGGTGCAAATTGATGGCAGTGAGACGCGATGGCCGCGCTGAACAGCGCCTCTTTGTTATCGAAGTGTCGATAGATGCTTAGCTTGGATATCTTCGCCTGCTGGGCGACCTTGTCCATTGTCGTTGCTTGAAAACCCAGTTCCACAAAGAGTTCGCTTGCGGCGTCGACTATCGTTTGGCTAAGCGTCTCGTTGGCGGGCCGACCGCGCCGCCCCTGCTTTTTTTCGGTCATACTAATTCCAGTACTTGAAAGTATCTTAATTTACTAATTATGATACCCCGTAGTATCTTAAATTCGCAAGCCAATGAGCAGGTTTCAACATGTTCTTCAAACACGTTTCCACGCGCCGGCCTACGAAACCAGGAGACTTCCATGAAACGACGTTCCCTATTGACGTTGGCCGGGCTTTCCACCACCGCTTCCGCCCACGTCCACTCCACCACCAAGCCCAGCACTTTCCATCAACAACACGGAGTCCATTACCATGAATGACGTTATCATCATCGGCGGCAGCTTTGCCGGCCTCGCTGCCGCCCTGCAGCTCGGCCGTGCTCGCCGCAAGGTCACTGTTCTCGATACTGGCCTGCCGCGCAATCGCTTTGCCGACCACTCGCATGGTGTGCTCGGCCACGATCACAAGCCTCCGGTGGATATCCTGACCGAGGCACGGCAGCAACTGGCGCGCTATCCTACGCTCAAGCTGGTGAGTGCCCGGGCCGAGAGCGTCTCCGGTGTCATCGACGATTTCTCTGTCCTCACCGGCGATGGCGAAAACCTCAGGGCACGCCGCCTGATACTGAGCTATGGCGTCGCCGACCAGATTCCCACTGTTCCTGGCTTTGCCGAAGGCTGGGGTTCAAGCATCGTGCCCTGTCCCTATTGCGACGGCTTTGAAGTCGCTGGCCGGCATTGGGGGCTTGTCTGGTCCGGCCCACAGTCGCACAACTATGCCAAGCTGTACCACGACTGGACCGACACCTTGACGGTCTTCGCCAATGGACATGACATTCCAGCCGATATCCGAGCGGATCTGGCGCACCGCGGCATTCCCGTTGTCGATGGCCGGATCGTCGAAATTGACCATGACGCGAGTCATAATGCCACCGTCAGGCTCGATGCTGTCCCCCCTGTTGCGGTCGACATCCTGTTCTCACATCCGCGTAATAAGCCGTCCGCACGCCTGCATGAATCGCTGGGCCTCGCCACGGTCGATACGCCTCTGGGCATTGCCCTCAAGGTCGATGAACGTCACGAAACCAGCATGCCCGGTATCTACGCTGCCGGAGACCTCGCCAACCCTTCCATGCATTCGGTCACCACGGCAGCATGGCAAGGCACCATAGCGGGCATCTCCGCCCAGCAGTCGATGCTGGTTTGAGAGTACTAAAAGCGAGTGGTCAAGGCGCAGCGGCGATTGAGTAACCGTGTTGCCGGTCAGGCATCATAATGCTCGTTTAACGCCTTAAATATGTGACTCATCGTCCGTGGTCTTACTCATCACAAAACGCGATCCTATCCACACGGAAATCAAAATGGTTTTTGATAGGTGGAGGGAAATGGAATGAATCACACTGACTGGCACCCGGCGGATATCATCGCGGGATTACCGAAGAAAGGGACGACGCTGGCGGCGGTTTCCAGAGCGGCGGGGCTGGCATCATCCACGCTGGCGAATGCGCTCACCAGACACTGGCCGAAAGGTGAACGGCTGATTGCCGAAGCGATGGGGAAAAGGCCGGAAGAGATTTGGCCGTCGCGTTATTCAGGCGTGAAGTGAGGGTAGGGAGCAGGGGAAATTAACGAGAAAGCGCCATTCATCGATGGCGCTTTTCATGTGAGCAGCAAACCTATTGTGCGATGACGTTACGCAAACACGACTTTAACGCTACCCGGCGTGCGGCGCGGCTTCCCTACCACGATCTGTATATCGCGTCCCAGCTTCGTAAGGCATTCCAGCATTTTGGTTTCGCTGATTCCCCTGAACTGACCACGTAATAAGTTGGATAGTTTGGGTTGGGGCATGCCTAATAGCTTCGCTGCTTCTGCCTGTGTGAGACGGCGGCTTTTGATGATTGAGCTAATCAGGGTGGCAAGCTGCGCTTTGACCAACATATCTTCAGCATGCACGTTGCCAAGGTCGGCGTACACATTACCGCTGCTGACTTCAATATCCTGGCTCATGTTATGCTCCTTTTGCATGGTTCTCTGCGGTTTTAAGTCGTTCACGAATGGTGTTCATATCGGGTTTTGGTGTTGCAATTCCAGATGACGATTTTTTCTGAAAAGCATGTAGAACGTATACTGCCTCTCCAAATTTGACGGTGTAGACTGCGCGATAAGTATCGCCGATATAATCCTCAACGACTTCTAATACGCCTGCACCACCAAAACCTTTAAGCGGCTTGGCTTGAGTGTGCTTACCACCAGTCTGAGCCACATGAAGTGCGTAGCCGAACACATCCTGCACATCAGCAGGTAGCGACTGGAGATCCTTTTTGCTACTGCCAACCCAGTAGAGTGATTTCATTAGCGCGATCCATGCGTTTATATCTATATGGGTATAATTTAGCATGAAAAATGAACGATAACTAGCTGAGGTTGGATTGATGTGAGGGCAGGGAATAGGGGACATAAACAAGAAAACGCCATAGTTTACTGGCGCTTTGTTTACATGACTCAGCCACATGACAGAGTCATGCAGAGACCACCGCTATGGCGTCGCTTTTAGGCTACCCATCCTTTCTTCAATAAAAAGAATAAGTGAATCAGCTTCTTGTTTATCAGAAAAATTACGAAGCGAAATAGGGATAGCAATCATATTATCAACGATTAAAAATAAATGATTATCGATTTTGTTGAGGTGAGAAATCGCATGCCATTTATAGCTGCTGTGTGAGCTTTCCGTTTCTCCGTAGATGCCGTCATTGTTTATTGTTATTTTTACCCCTGCTGGGAATACCCCTGACGGATAGCTTTTTATTTTTCTGGTGAGTAATGAAAGTAAAATGGAAAGTACGGCTAGTGAGGCTGTAAGGTAAGAGAATAATTTTATAATCGGATGGGCTTCACGTTCGCTGGATAAGAAAATGATCGCCAGTAATATAAAGAACGACAAAACTAATAAAACAAATGAAAGCATTAACAAAGAATTAATTATTCTGTGCTTATAACTCTGTCTCTTTTCATTCCAGCTGGATATCGACTTAATACCTCTTTCATAGTCGCTTTGTGTTAACGTCTGATGAATAATAAATTCTTTATTGTTTGTTTCCATTTTCTTTACGATCTCTGTTATCCATAGAATATTATATTCACATCGTGGATGATATGCAGAGGATTTTTTCGTCTAATTGGTTCTCTGTACGTTAGAGCTAACAGTAACCACGTTGGCGAATGCGCTGAAAGGCTAAATAGCCCAGATCTCTGGGCTATCAGTATGGAGAATCAAGCAGTCATCCTGAGTGTTAACGCTTTTCCTGTTGCTTCAATATTCCTGCTTTAAGCACATCCACCTCCTCGCCGTTAATCGTGGCGGTCGCGGAGATGACCTGAAATTCCAGATCGCTGAACTGGCAAAAATCGGGTTTGTACTGTGGGAGCAGAGCCGATTTCTGGGAAAAAATAAATTTTTCTCCAATCATTCCGGCATTAAGGCTATTTAACCCAAAAGGTGGGAAAGCGAGCGTCTGTTCGGCTGACGCGCCGTCACTGTTTTTGAGTTGCAGCGTGGCGCGAAAATTGGCGACTTCGCCTAATTTATTCGTATTGATAGAGAAATTAAGCTCGCATTTATAGGGATTATTATCTCCACCGAATGGGCTCGACTCATGTTTTAACGTTAAGAGTGGTAAGACGTCGCGCGTTGCTTTTCTCTCGCGCTGATCTTTTTCACATTGGCGAAAATAATGGCTATCTGTACTTTCTTCATATTTTTTTGCTTGATGACAATCCACATCAACGTACTGTCCGCTGTAATACATTTGGGACAAATATCTGCTGGCACTGGTCACGTCATTTTTATAGGCCTGTTCAAATAATACATAGGCCTTACGGTAGTCGCCCTTGATAAGTACGCCGTCGTAATACATTTTCCCCAGATTCATCAGTGCGTTGTCATTACTTTGCTTTGCTGCCCGTTCATACCATTTCTCAGCTTCTGCTCCGTCCGCATAAATACCCCAGCGCCCTTTTTCGTATACCGACCCAAGAATATTTTGTGCTTCTGGGTGACCACCTTCGGCAGCAATACGGAACCATTTCAGGGCTTCAATATTCTCATTTTTGATACCGGCATAGCCAAAATTATAGAAATAACCAACCAAGAAATTTATTTCTGGATCGCCATCCTTTGCCCAGAATGTTGCCAGCCGTAGCACATCTCGTTTGCTAAATCCGATACGGGTAAAGAAACGTTGTGTCTCTTCATCGCCGCTGGTGAGGTATCTTTTGGCGGCATAAATTAATCTGGAACGCTGTGATATATCGCTATCGGCATTGGCTTTTGCGCTATAGAGATAATCGATGATTATCTCTATTACATCAGAGGGCGTTTTGAGATCGGTTTGATTCATTTTGTCTGCAAACTGTTTGGCGCGTGCTTTATCCTGCGCCACACCTTTGCCGTATTGATAAAAATACCAGACGTTGTAGCAGCCAAAATTGCCACCTATTTCACAGGCCTGCTGATAATACTGGAGCGCTTGCGTAGTGTTTTGTGGGACGGTGATGCCGTATTCATAGATGAATCCTAGAGTACTCAATGCCTGCGGGTCGTTGTCCTGCGCTAATGTCGTCAACGCGGTTAATGCATCAGCATCCTGCTGCGTGAGGCGTTCGTAGAGCATATCTACGTTGTCATTTGCCTGACTGATGGATGCCGCTGACAGGCCGATCAGCGTGGCAATAACGGTTTTCCTTATCATCAATTTTATGTCCTTAATGCATTCCCTGAGTGAATAGCAATGTGTAGCAAAGATGTCGATCAAGGCGGGGATTTACCGTAAGTCGTGTTTTTCATAGCCATCACCTTAATCACCCTCCTCATTATCCAACGCACTCGGTTTATTATTCCTCAACAGCGCCCATTTTCTGAACTGGGTCGGTGTCATCTCCATCTGCTGGGAAAAGGCGCGTCTGAACGCGGTGTCTTCACTGTAACCGCATTCGGCGGCGACTTGCTTGATATTGGTCACCGGGTTTTCAAGCAGCAGGCAGGCCATTTCGATCCTGACGCGGGTAATAAAGTTTTTCGGGCTTTCCGCCGTGAGTTCTTTGAGTTTGCGGTGCAGCGTTCGGTCGCTGAAATTCAGGGCGCTGGCTAATTCTTCTGCGGTGATTGACGGGTTCTCATAGCGGATGAGTTGTTCAGCACGCAGCAGCAAGGGGTGTACGGTATTAATGAACCCTTGTGGCGCATAAATACGTTGAGAAAGAGGCTGGCTATCCGCCACGGCGATATCTGCCGCCAATTTTGCGATCTTAGGTCCGCCGCTGCGGCGGATAATATGCAGGGCAAGCTCGACCCAGGACAGCGGCCCGCCGGTGGTAATGATGCCATCTTGCTCCTCCAGCGCTTTGCCCCACACTGGTTTTGCCTTCGGGTATTTCTGCTTAAAGGTATGGTAGAGCCACCAGGTCGTGGTGCAGAACCGGCCATCCAGCAGCCCCGCCTCGGCCAGAATAAAGCCCCCCGCACAGGCACCGCCTATCAGCGAGCCCTGCTGATATTGCTCCCTGAGCCACAGCGCGGATTCATTAACGGATGGCATCGACAGTGGTAATTTATCGGGCCCGAGCATCATTCCGGTTGCCAGCACGACATCCGATTTGCCCACCGCGTCAAATGAGCTATCTACGTGAATCAGCCTGCCCTGAGCATCGTGCACGGGTTTGCCGTCCGCACTGACAATCGACGTTTCAAAAGACAGCGGTGAAGCTGCGGAAGAAGCGCTGTCAGGCCGTGTAATGAGCGTCTGATTGACCATCCAGAATATATCGGAAAGCCCGGAGATGGCCGACTGCATACTGCCCGGCAGCGCCAGAATGGAGATGTGCATAGTGATTTTTCCTGCCAGACAGTATTTGGCGAATTTTGCATGAACTATGTCAAGTTTGCCATCTTACCGCAAGCATCAACCACGATTAAAATTCAACCATTCGCTACCCCTGATGAAACGCATTGGGGAAACAGGCAGCCGAATCACTCTTTCAGAGGAAAGCGTATGACGCATTACCGTATTAAATGGCTTGGCCATCTGGCTATCGCGTTAGGTCTGGTGCTGTCTGCCAGCGTTCACAACGTTGCGGAGGCAGCAAAAATTAACAATATCGTTTTAGTCCACGGTGCCTTTGCCGACGGTTCGAGCTGGTCCGCCGTTACGTCTCGTCTGCAAGCGCTGGGATACCACGTGACTGCGGTGCAAAACCCGCTGACTTCTTTAGCAGATGATGTTGAAGCAACGGAACACGTGCTGCAAAGGCAGCAGGGCGATGTGTTGCTGGTCGGGCACTCATGGGGCGGGGCCGTTGTAACGCAGGCTGGTAATGATCCTAAGGTTCGCGGCATCGTCTACTTATCTGCCCTGGTGCCAGACAGCGGGGAATCCGTCTCTGATTTATTGCAACGCCTGAAAGCGCCGATGGAAGGCATGGCTCCGGATGCTAATGGCCTGATTTGGCTAGATAACCCTGAGCAATATCATGAGGTTATGGCGGGCGATGTGCCGCTGGAGAAAGCGCAGGAGTTGGCTGCGGCGCAGCAGCCGATTGCGGCAAAAGCGTTTGGCGATCGCGTTCAGAAAGCGGCGTGGAAAGCTAAACCGACCTGGTATTTGCTGACGGAGAATGACAAGGCATTAAATCCATCTATTCAGAAAGACATCGCGAGCCATATCGGCGCAAAGACACGCTCTATTGCCTCCAGCCATATGTCTCTGGTGTCACACCCGGAAGCTGTCGCGGATTTTATTGATAGCGCGGCTAAAGCAGTTAAATGAGTGAGCTTTAAAACTCAATGTAGGAGAAGTTATTGTGAACATTTTACATATAGACTCCAGTATTCTTGAGAACGGTTCCGTTTCCCGACAGATTTCTGCTGACGTGGTGAATGAGTTAGTCAAACAACATCCTGATGCCGTTGTCTCTTACCGAGATGTCGTGAAAGATGAAATTCGCCACCTAACCGGGCAGATTGCCGCAGGGTTTCGCCAAATCGCATCCTCTTCGGCAGATGACGCCACGCTACGTGAACACCACTTGTCTGAAGCGTTGGTCGCGGAATTTCTGGAGAATGATGTGATTGTCATCGGCGCGCCGATGTATAATTTTTCCGTCTCGAGCCAGCTGAAGTCGTGGCTGGATCGCCTTGCGCAAGCCGGCAAGACCTTTAAATATACGGAAAAAGGCCCGGTAGGTTTATCTGGGGGAAGAACGGTTATTGTGGTTTCTTCCCGTGGTGGTTTCTATACCACACCGCCTTTTTTAGATATGGATTTTCAGGAACGCTATCTTCAGGGCTTTTTCCGGTTTCTTGGTATTACCGATATTTATTTCGTCCGCGCGGAAGGGGCTTCAAAAGGGGATGAAATCAAGAATCGTGAAATCCAAAATGCGAAGTCCTCTATCCATTCTGTGATTACATCCATAGCTTAAAAGATATATAGCCGATCGATAATCATTGAGGTAGCAATCATGCTCTATGCCATTACGTTGTATTACACCAGCCCGAAAGATGAACTTGAAAAGAGTATTGATGCACACAAAAAATGGCTGGCTGATAATATTAAAAAGGGAAATGTTATTTTTGCGGGTCCGCTGGAAAATGGAGCGGGTGGGTTTATTTTAGCCTACGGGTTAGAGCTTTCGGATATGGAAGATATTCTGGCCGACGATCCGTTTGTTAATCTGGGATTAGTCAAAACAGAGATAAAGGCAATCGAACCAGGAATCTGTTCAAGCCATTTCTATAGCGAATGGGCTGGGAATGCGAAGGTGTTGTAAATAGCCTATCGATGTCTTTGTTTATTATTCCTGTGTAAAAGCGCCATACGAACATGGCGCTTTTACATTATCGTGCAATAAACCGCGTATCGAAAAATAACTTCCCGATTTACAGGCCTGCAAATTTAAACGGCGTAGCAGGTTTAAAGTGCCCGGAAGCCTGACCAGAATAAATGGTGCTTTGGTTTGGCCCTAAATCTAACTTGCTGGCGTTATTTCCACGCGGCGAAAAGTCGATTTTTTTTAAATCAACCCAAAAGATATTAGGCGATACGGCAGATTCAAAAAAGTATTGTAGCGATTTATGGTCGACAACGGTGCGCCAGCGCGTTGAGGCTATATTCGGCATATCTGGCAAGGAATAGCCATAGGGAACAGATGCATTACGTATAATACTGAATGCGGCGGCTAAGTCCGCTTTATCTTTTTCTATTTTACTTTTTTCCGCTACCCCTGGAATGAGTTTATTGGGGGCAACATTATTCACATAGAATGAGGCGCGAACAAAGCGGTCTGCCGCGCGGTTGGTTCCCGGCAGCATCACATTGCCACCTATCTGATCCCAATAGGCATTCAGCGTCAACTGCTGATCGAAAGTCGGAGAATTGGTCATCACCTGATAGTCCTTATTATGGTGAATGACCTGCTTACCATCGATATATTCAATAATTGCACTGTCACCTGATGAATCGGATAAGGAGAGGTGAAGCGTTGCCTTTCTATCCTGATGCGGTAAGTCTTTTGTGACCAGTGTAAATTTTTCCTCTTGCAGCGCCTTCACCGCTTCATCGACGGTAGCAAAATTGTCCAGTACATATTGTGCCCATGCAGCGACGCTCAAGCCCGGTTTTTGCGCCGTCGGTGCGGTTTTAGGATATTTAGATTCCGCCAGCCAGAGTACGTTGGCCGCCAGCCCTTTTTCATTCACGCCATCGGTTGTGGAGGCCATATTTGGGTTACTGTCGAAAGCAGAGGCAATGACACTGCCGTATTTTGATGTCCACTCCAGAGAATGCGGGCCTGCGGCACCAGAACGCTTTAATTCTCGTGGGAAAATCCAGAGGTTGGTCTCGGTATCCTCGGCCCAGTCCATTGAACGGGCCGTAATAGGGTAATCAGGGTTCTGTACGTCCTTATAAACGAATCGCGTACAGGCGAGTGAAACCGCTGAGCCTAGCGTTAATGCTGCTAATGACAGTGCGCATACCGTAGACTTAAGGTTCTTATTATTTCTTATCATTTAATTTCTCCACATTTATTCTCAGAGGGGTAGTTCACTAATATTACCGCTGATTATTTACTCTAAATAATTCGAGTTGCGTGAAGGCGGCAACCGCATGAATCTCCAGGAGCTTACTCAGGTAAGTGACTAGGGTGAATAAGGACAGCCAACGCACAAGCAGCTTGAAGTATGACGAGTATAGTCAGTGATTTATTTATGGGAGGTGGTAGATCTAAAAATAACTATAACGATGCATGCTGATTAGTTTATTTATTATTATTCAATATGAATGTATTTTTTGATGGTTCGTTTATTTTATGTTGATTTTCAATCAAGCCCGTACTGTAACGAACGTTGAGTGAAAACGCCTTGAGGCGGTTGTCGTCGTACCCACACAACGTAAAAATAGGTCAACATTTCACCCAGTGCTTTAACCTTACCGCCAACTGGCAGTAAACTGGTAAACGATTTTCACTGTGGGGCTCGCCCGCAGGCGTATCGATTCTGTTCCACCTTTTTCAGTGAGCTACCTGGCCTATGACGTACCTCAAATTCTTGGGGATTGGGTTTATTTGTGTGCTGTTGTTGTCTTTTTGGCAAAGCTGGGCGCAGTCGACGCGTAATGGCGAAACGTTTAATGGGCAAAGCTGGTGGTCTGCTAAACGCGATTCTTCCGGCTTAGCGCCGAACCCTGTGCAATTTCGCCAGACTGCCATCGTGCAGGTTTATGCTGCGCCGACTTATGGCTGGCGCGGGCTGGTGGCGGTACATCCGTGGATCATTTTTAAGAAAGCAGGGGAAACTCAATATCGCCGCTATGAGGTCGTGAGCTGGGGGAGCGATAACGTCGTCCGTCTTAACCGTTCGGTGGCGGATGCGTATTGGTATGGCGCGAAACCGAAGCTGCTGGTGGAGCACCGTGGTGACAAGGCGGAAGCCATGATCCCACAGATTGAGGCTGCGATAAAAAGCTATCCGTGGCCGAATACCTACCACGCCTGGCCGGGGCCGAACAGCAATACGTTTCTGGCGCACATTGGCCGCGAAGTGCCCGCGCTCAAGCTGGATATGCCCGCTAATGCCATTGGTAAAGATTACCGTCCGATCACGCGACCGGTTGGATTGTCGCCATCGGGAAGCGGTGTGCAGATTTCGCTGCTAGGCGTGTTGGGTATCACGATGGGTCTTGAAGAGGGGATCGAGGCCAACATTCTGGGGCTGAACATGGGCGTGGATATGAACCCGCCCGCGCTGCGCTTACCCTTTGTTGGCCGCCTCGGCTATGAAAAAACGGGCAGTGAAGAAGGATGAGGGTAGCGCTTTACTTTTACGCACCGCACTGTCGCAGGTGTGTCAGCAGATTGGCGACTTCGGGTTGCAATGTCGCGCCGGATTTCACGCCCAGCCAGAGCTGGCGTGAAGCCCATTCGTCGGTGAGATTGATGGCGCGTAATCCGGTGCCGAGCACGCCTGGGCGAATCGCGCCCTCTGGTAAGACGCTGATCCCCAGCCCCGCTTCGATCATGCGACAAATGCCGTCAAAGCTACTGACCTGTACCCGCAGGCGCAGCACTCTCCCCAGTTCATCCGAAGCGTCTTTCAGCTGTTTCAGCAACGAACTGCCGTTATTAAGGCCGACATAGTCGTAACCCAGTGTCTCGTTAAAGCTGACGTCTGGCTGCGCGGAAAGCGGGTGCTGGGGTGGAACGAGTACGACAAGCTTGTCCTGACGATAAGGAATCTTCTCTACTCCCTGTGAGCCGACATTGTCAGCGAAGATGCCGATATCGGCTTCTCCCATCGCCAGCGCCGTTACTACGGTCTTACTGAGCTTTTCCTCCAGGTTAATACGAATGAGCGGTCGGGCCAGAAGGAATGACGCCAAATCCTGTGGAAGAAACTGAATAATCGCCGAGGTATTTGCCCACATGTGTACGTGGCCGCGCACGCCAACGGCGTAGTCGTTCATTTCACTCGCCATGCGCTCCACGTTGCTTAACACATTGCGCGCGTGATTCACCAATTCCTTGCCTGCCGGGGTTAGCGTCAGGCCGCGCGGCATTCGGATAAATAACGCGCAGTCCACGGTACGCTCCAGTTCGGCGATACGTTTGCTCAGGGCAGAAAGCGTGATGTGGAACTTTTCTGCGGCCTTGGTCAGGCTGCCGGTTTGGGCAACCTGTAAAAAGATGCGGAGCGATTGTAGGTCAAAGTGCGTCGGGTTAATCATGGTTTATCGAGCTTCCTCGGTGGTCTGAAAAACACGTCAGTGACCAGTGTGTTGATGCAGAGCAGCGTGTTGTCACTTTTCTTATGGCACGCTTACTCTATCACAGCAGGCGGTTTTCCTATCAGGAAAGGGTCATTGAGTATTCAGGGATTATCAAAAGGCCGCGTTGCTCCTAGGATGTGAGAAATATCATTCAGGATAGGGCTTATAAATGCCACTTATCGATCATGTCGATCACCTTGTATTAACCTGCGTTGACCTGGCTGCGACCCGGCATTTCTATGTGGAGGTGTTGCAAATGCGGGAGGAAACATTTGCAAACGGGCGCGTCGCTTTTCATTTTGGCCAGCAGAAAATCAATGTGCATCTACGTGGCGCCGAGCATGAACCAAAGGCGCATCTGCCTGTACCGGGGGCGCTCGATCTGTGCTTTATTGCGTCGGTGCCGCTGGAGCAGGTTATCGCGCATCTGGCACATTGCCGCTGGCCAATTACCGAAGGGCCGGTGAGGCGTACCGGTGCCACGCAGCAAATTCGTTCTATTTATCTGCGCGATCCCGATCTTAATCTCATTGAAATCGCAGAATTTTTATCCTAAAGCCATCGTCTGTCTACCAGCCTGAAACGCGGTTCTCCCGATTGTCTTGTTATTTATAGGTCATGTACTTTTATGTTTAGCTTAATGATGTTCAGCGATATTTTGTTGTGTTTGCTTTTGGGCGTCGGACTGGGGTTTTGCGGAGGAATGCTAGGGATTGGTGGTGGGCTTATCGCGATTCCGATTCTGGGCGTGCTCTTCGGGATGGATCAGCATATGGCGCAGGGAACCGCGCTGGTGATGATTACACCTAACGTACTGATTGGTTTTCTACGCTATCGCCAGCGCAACCGCATCGATACGCGGGTGGCGTTGACCATGTGTGCGTTTGCTACGGGGTCTGCCTACCTTGCCGCTCACATCGCTTCATCGATTGATGTTCACAACCTTCAGCGTGCCTTTGCCACTTTCCTGCTGGTGCTGGCGGCGTACTACATGTGGCAGTGGTATAACAAAAAACGCAGTCAAACGTCGGAGATTATACTGTCGACTAAATACCTACCGCTGCTCGGCGTGGCGAGTGGGTTTATGTCGGGCATTTTTACCGTCGGTGGCGGGCTAGTCGTCGTGCCCGTTCTGGTTACGTTTTTCGCCTTTGCGCAAACGCAGGCGCAGGGCATGGCGCTGATACTCGTGGTGCCGGGTGCTTTGGCGGCGCTGTTATCTTATTCGCAAGCGGGTAACGTTGACTGGAGTATCGGTTTACCACTGGCGTTGGGAGGAATTGTCAGCGTGTCCTGGGGGGTTGCGGTTGCCCATAAATTACCGGTTGCCTACCTGCGAGCCGCGTTTTGCCTGATGCTGATCGGCGTGGGAGTGACTATGCTGGTGCTGAAATAACGCGGTGAACACGCTGGTTCACTGTTAACACATACTTATTTCTTTAAATAGACAGGTATTCAGCTTAAAGTTTTCAGCGCTTTCTCCGTTGATAAGTAGGAAGTGATGCGGTTAGCGTGAATGATTTCTCAGCGTCCTGACCGCAGTTGGAACGGCCCGAATGAATCAGGGTCGGCATCCTCTCTGAAGCCCAATCTGAATAAGGCGTGATGTATGAGTCTCGTGAGCTATCTAGGAAAGCAAACTCTCGGTGTACTGGCGGGTTATAAGCAGGATGGCGTGGTCATCCATATTTGCGGCGTCTATCCTAATGCGGATAACAGTCTGCGCGTTTTTTTCCCACACGGTCATGAGTTTACCGTTGGCGATCTGGCAACGATTCACCTTGATAACCGCTCCGGGGTTGATGAATTTGATGCCAATATTCAGGTCTATCGTACCTCTTACAAAGGTCGTGTGATAGCAAGCGAAGGCGATTGGGTCGTGCTGGAACCGCGAGAGAGCCAGCTTCTGCACGGCTTCACGCCTGTGTTGGACATCCGTGAACCGGGCTATCAGTTTCCACAAGACAACCGTCCGTCAAAACCGGTGCCTTTGACGCCGATGGTCGATTTCCCACTGACGGAAAAGCAGGATTTCTCCAATAAGGTCGGCGTACTCATTACCATGGCCGCCGAACAGCCGCATACTACGGTGCTGGCGTTTCTGTCGTCCGTGGATAACGATATCTTCCTGATTACGTTCCCTGAGACCTTTAAATCTCAGTTGCTCAAACGTAATCCGCACTGCTTTTTTGCGATGGATGAGCGCAGCCATTATACCTTCGAGCGGGCGATTGAATGGAACTACACCATTATTGAAGGGGAAGCGTTTATTATCGCGCGTGATAATCCGCTGTATGAAAAAGTGCGTCATGAATTCGTCACTAAAAACCCGTGGGAAATTGCCTTCTTCACCCGTCCTGACGTCGAAGTTTACCATATTAAAAGTAAACAACTCGTGTGCCCCGGTAATACCCAGGCGCTTAGCTAAGCTATAAAGAAATAAACGGGATAACGTTATCCCGTTTATATACAAAGCATAGCTTACAGCGACAGAACAATTACCATACGGCCTGTTATGTTTTCGTTTTTTATTTCAGTGAAAATGGCGTTGATGTTTTTTAGCGGACGGCGCGTCCGTGCGGCCGTGTTGATAGGTATGGCGGGAGGCGATCTACGACGTTTTTTCCTTCGGATCCAGAGCCCATTCCACTTTACCTTTACCGGTATTTTTAGCCTGGTAAAGCGCGATGTCTACGCGTTTCATAAAGTGTTCGGTGGGTTCCTGCGGCTGTTTTTTTCCGGCTCCAATGCTGACAGAAAGGTGGTGCATATTCTTGATAATGATTTTGTTCGCATTTTTTAGTACTTCTCTTGCCAGTTTCTCTGCCCGATCCTGTGTTCCGGCATACAGAATAATCGCGAACTCTTCGCCTCCGATTCGGGTTGCCACCACCTCACTGTTATCGAAGCGGGAAAGGATATGGCCGAATTTACTTAATACTTCGTCGCCTTTTATGTGTCCATATTTATCGTTGATGACTTTAAAATTATCGATGTCGATAATAAATAAATAGGGTGATTTCGCTTCGAGTTTTTTTAATTCATTAATAAAGAATCGGCGATTAGGGAGTTGTGTTAGTTCATCGCTGAATGACTGTATTTTGGCTTCGACGTACTTATCGTTGATTTTATATATCAGATTGTAGACACCAAACCCGACGCCAAACATACCAATAATTCTCAGCAGATCCTCAACATAATATCCAACCAGCTTGGGCTGATAAATAAACTCATCCATAAGGTCAAACGTGGCTGAACATATCCAGACATGTAGCCCGAGGCGAATGGATAAGGCTGAGGTATGGTTAAGTGAGATTTTACTGGTGCAGGACAAGATAAAAAGAAGAAAAACCAGCGCAACCGAGTCGGTATAAGAACCCGGATTATTATGCAGTTGCTCCTGAAAGTCGCGGTGTTTGAAGAATACGAGGTTGAATATAATGACCAACGTAGACAACAACAGGGCGAGCCTGACAGACGAGGAGGCTTTTTTATTTTTATCAATAAAGTCGTGGTCATACTCTTTAAAAGGCATTGCGGATCTCCTCTTGCATCACCTTTCAATCCTACCATGAAACTCATTTAATACATTCAGCATCGTGGTATCGAGCGGTATAACTCATAGAATGACGTGATGTGCAAAAAGCAGACGCCCGATCGCTCAGGCGTCTTTACCGATTAAAAATCAGCTTTCAGTACAACACGGTAGCGAGCTTTGCCGTCACGTACGTGCTGGATAGCATCGTTGATTTTCGACATCGGGAACAGCTCCGTCTGTGGCTTCACGTTGGCGCGTGCGGCGAGCTTCATCAGAGAACGCAGCTCATGCGGTGAACCGGTAGAAGAGCCGGAAACGCTGCGGTCACCCGCAATAAGCGTGAAGGCTGGAACGCTGAACGGCTTCATTACCGCGCCGACGGTATGGAATTTCCCGTTATAGGCGAGCGCGTTGAAGTAGGGCTGCCATTCCAGATCGACGCTCACGGTGTTGATGATGAGATCGAACTGGCCTGCCAGTGCGGTCAGCGCCTGCGGATCGCGGCTGTTGACGACTTTATCGGCACCCATCGCCCGCACTTCTTGCTCTTTGGCTGGGTTAGAGCTGAACGCTGTGACTTCACAGCCCATCGCGTGCAGAAGTTTAATCGCGATGTGTCCCAGGCCGCCGATACCGATCACGCCGACGCGGCTGGTCGCAGTGATATGGTGCATTAACAGCGGTTTGAACACGGTGATGCCGCCGCACAGCAACGGACCCGCAGATTCGATATCAATGGAATCAGGAAGCGGAATCGCCCACTGCCAGTTCGCGCGAATCTTATTGGCAAAACCGCCTTTATTCAGA
The DNA here is from genome assembly GCF_032905925.1 of Pectobacterium sp. HCp5_1. Classification (NCBI taxonomy): domain Bacteria; kingdom Pseudomonadati; phylum Pseudomonadota; class Gammaproteobacteria; order Enterobacterales; family Pectobacteriaceae; genus Pectobacterium; species Pectobacterium sp. HCp5_1. The sequence continues at coordinate 1,085 of NZ_JAUMIO010000011.1, read as the reverse complement.
ATTGTCGGTACGCTGCCTTGCTGGCAGTTGGTTTGGCTACCGCTGATACAGGCATCGCAGTGCCCACAGCTGCGTGCCGTCCAGCCAATACCGACGCGCTGACCAACCTTCAATCCTTTGCTTTTTGCCGCGTCACCCAGTGCGTGTACTCGGCCAATCACTTCATGCCCGGCAACCAGCGGATAGCTCGACATGCCCCATTCGTTATCGATCATCGAGAGATCGGAGTGGCATACGCCACAGTAATCAACCGTGACTTCTACGTCTTCCGCTTGCAGTTCACCCGCATCAAACTCATACAACTCCAGCGCTGCGCCTGCTTCCGGTGCGGCATAACTCTTTATCATCGTCATCACAATCTCCTCAGTATGGGTTTGATTAACCAGTCTAAAGGGTTATGGCGTTTTTCTCTATGTCACAACGTGCCTGTGGTTTTTCATTTTGTGTCAGGTGGGCGTTCAAGCAGCCTGACGGTTGGCAGGGATTATTAGGCGTTATTTATATATGTTTCCTTTATCCTTGATCTGTTACGTAATCGGCGGTTTGTGTCGGTTTTACGAGCCGAATCATTTTGAATCAAAAGTGTGAATTTAATCATAAAATCTGTAGGGTTTTTCTTGAAAACTAATGGAGAAGTATCCATGTAATGAATAGTCAACTTTAAAATGGATAAGAAAAAACCATGATTAATAATATAGATCAACGTCGTTACTGGGTTTTTCTTGAACAATTCTCGGATGGTTAGGGGGAAACATAAATGCTTTGGTTGTGTTTATGAAAGAGAATATCTGGTTGGGGCTGGAATGGATAAAACACTTCACATAGATTTCAGAAAGCCAAGCAGGAAATGCAAGATACAAGAACCTACATGCTGCCTATGCTCAAGGTTACTTTGACGGCATCTCATCGTCATATTGGAATAAGTAATGTTAATGTGATGTTTATCAAGGAGATAAAATGGCGACCCTGTAAATCATTCTGTGTAACTGCCACCCCTATTAATTAAAGGTGACCTTCAATGCGGTCGCCGAACTCGATAATAAAACGGCTCATCGCCAGCCGCCAGTTCTGGATCGGCATGCTCC
>NZ_JAUMIO010000010.1:0-124223 GCF_032905925.1 Pectobacterium sp. HCp5_1 | reverse complement strand
TCTGCGTCTCGTCAAGCCAGGTCGAAAGCATAAAAAAGCCCCATCAGAGAATTGATGAGGCTATTGTCGTCTACCCGCCGGATCGTTCAACCGATCATTTTGCTTAACCGATCGGTGTTAGGCAGGTGCCGGTTTTGTCGTTTCTGGTGTCTATCTCGCAATTGGGCAGCCAGTCGGCGTCTGATTCGTCTTTCAGCTCAAGATTGGTCTGTATGCTCAGTTTGCGTATACCTAAACGTATGCCAATAGTCACCGGATTCAGGCGAATATCGTCGGACTATTACAGACATAAAAAAGCCGCTGAACCTTGCGGTTAGCGGCTTTTTCACGTTTCCGGCCTTATCTGGTAATAACCGGAATCTAAATTGGTGGAGCTGGGGGGATTTGAACCCCCGTCCGGAACCACTCTACCGTCGGTACTACATGCTTAGTCTATCTTTACATTCGCTTGCCAGCTGCGAATAGACACGCCACTAACAAACTAGCCTGATTAGATTTAGTGCTTCAACCCCAGGCAAGGCATCCACACGATCTCTTTTGGGTTTGACCTCTCTTGATCCCCGTCCTAAGAGCGGAGGCTAGGGAGAGAGGGCTAAAAGCAGGTTATTAAGCTGCTAAAGCGTAGGTTTCGTCGTTTGCGACTATTTTTTTGCGGCTTTTTACGAGGCAAACCGCCCCTCGGCATGCACCTTGGGCTTTGCAAATCCCGTCGAATCCAGAATCAGCCCCCAAGAAACTGTTGCCAGTATACCAGAACTTACCGTTGTTAAGCCAGTGGCTTAGCGATTGGCGTTCTTCATGATACGGGCTTTGTCTAACTTCCATTCACGTTCTTTGATGTCATCACGCTTATCGTGATCTTTTTTACCTTTCGCCACGCCGATTTTGACTTTGCTCCAGGCATTTTTCCAATACATGGATAGCGCGACGACCGTGTAGCCATCGCGACTGACGCGGCCAAACAGCGAATCCAGCTCGCGCTTGTTGAGCAGGAGTTTGCGCGTGCGTGTGGGATCGCACACAACATGTGATGACGCCACATTCAGCGGCGTGATCGTTGCGCCAAACAGGTAGGCTTCACCGTTCATGAAGGTGACATAGCTGTCGCTGAGGTTTGCTTTGCCTGCGCGCAGTGATTTGACTTCCCATCCTTGCAGCGCAAGGCCGGCCTCAAATTCTTCCTCAATGAAGTATTCGTGACGGGCGCGCTTGTTCTGCGCAATGGTGGCGGAACCGGGTTTGTATGCTTTTTTCTTTGTCATAGTGCCGTCATTATACTGGATGTCATTGGGAATGAAATCCCCGCCGTGCGTCCGTGTCGTGGTTAATGATATCGTGCGATAAGCTTCGCAGAATTTTTGTCTGTCGGGCTATCAGTGCTATTATTTTGCGCGTTTTATGAATCACGGAAAATAGTATGCCAAAGATAAGTCGTTCCGCACTGGTGCCGTTCAGCGCTGAACAGATGTACAAGCTGGTGAATGATGTCGCTTCCTACCCCGCATTTTTACCGGGCTGCACGGGGAGCCGCGTGCTCTCCTCCTCTGAAGGGGAGATGACCGCCGCAGTAGACGTTTCCAAAGCCGGTATCAGCAAGACCTTTACCACCCGTAATACGCTGACGCACAACCAGAATATCAATATGCAGCTGGTCGATGGTCCGTTCCGTCAGTTGGGTGGCGACTGGCACTTTACGCCGCTGAGCGCCGATGCCTGTAAAGTCGAGCTGCATCTGGAATTTGAATTCACCAATGCCTTGATTGAACTCGCTTTTGGCAAAGTATTCAAGGAGCTGGCAGGAAATATGGTGCAGGCTTTCACGCAGCGAGCAAAAGAGGTCTACAGTGTCCGCAATGCAGGTTGATGTGGTCTACGCGCTGCCGGAACGCCAGTATCTACGCACGGTGAAGCTGGAAGAGGGCAGTACGGTTGAGCAGGCGATTGTGGCATCGGGCCTGCTGGAACTGCGCCATGATATCGATTTGCAGGTGAATAAAGTCGGTATTTACAGCCGCGCAGCGAAACTGACCGATGTGGTGCAGGAGGGTGACCGCGTGGAAATTTATCGTCCGCTGATTGCCGATCCGAAAGAACTACGTCGTCAGCGCGCAGAGCGTGCTAAGAGTAAATCCTGAACGATGTCGTTGAACGGTACATGACGTTTTCCTGAGCGTCCTTATCGAAATGCCCTTACAAAAAAACACAGGCAAATCTGAAGTGTTCAGATTTGCCTGCTGTTATACCCGTCATACACCAAGCTGAGTGTCCGCTGGCTTCCTTCGCGTACTCCGCCCATTGTGGGCTTCGTCTTAACTTGCCACTTCTGGCTGCCAGAATCGTTCATCCTGATTCAGCCGAACGGCATTGAAAGCATTAATCCAGCGCGGGCTTGTTGCTGATGTTGGTTAACACGCCACTGCCGCTGAAGGTCAGCGTCAGCGTCTGCTGTTTTACCGATTCATGGCCAGGCTGCTGGCGGAAGATGTAAAACCAGGTATCGCTGCCAAACGGATCCTGCATCATAGGTGTACCCAGCGTATAAGCGACCTGTTGTTTGGTCATGCCGGTGTGAATTTTCGCAACGTCAGCCGGTGCCAGATAGTTTCCCTGATTGATGTCCGGCCGATAGACCACCTTTTCCAGTGTGGAACAACCGGCAGTCAGCATAACAACCACCGCGGCGACGACAGTCAGCGTTTTACAGCGCATAGTGATTACATTCCTTAAGGGCATAGGTTGCCGATGATAATAGACCTTGCAGGACTTGGAAACCTGCAAGGCGATTGTATGACCTCAGGAAGGTAAAAAAGTTGAGCTTTTTTACCGGTGATGCACCTTTCTCGCCTTTGTCGGCGGCAGATTTTAGGCTGCCAGCAGTTCTTTGGCATTTGCCAACGTATTTTTGGTAACGGCGCTACCGCCGAGGAGACGAGCCAGTTCTTGTAGCCGAGCACGTTTATCTAAGGGTTGCATCAGGGTTTCCGTTTCTGCGCCGTCCGTTTGTTTGCTCACGAAGAAGTGCTGATGACCGCAGCCCGCGACCTGTGGCAGGTGCGTCACGCACATCACCTGCGTAGATTCGCCGAGCTGGCGCAGCATTCTGCCGACGATGGCGGCGGTTGGTCCGCTAATCCCCACATCGACCTCATCGAAGATCATCGCTGGCGTGTCCATTTTCTGCGCGGTGATTACCTGAATAATCAGCGCGATACGTGATAGCTCACCGCCCGAGGCCACTTTTGCCAGCGTCTGATGCGGCTGGCCTGGGTTCGTGGTCACGCGGAATTCGATACTGTCGGCACCGGTGGCCGTCAGGTTGTCTGGCGTAAATTTCACATCAATGGTGAAGTGGCCGTGTGGCATTGCCAGTTCACGCATATTGGTGGTGATGAGCTGCGCCAGTTCGCTGGCGTGGTGCTGACGGCGCACGTGCAGCTGTTCTGCAAGGTGCAGCGCCTGCTGATGGTATTCGCCGACGGAAGCGCTAAGCGCGTCGTGGTCGCTTTCCTGCTGTTCCAGCTGTTGCTGTTCTTCCAATAGCTGCTGATGGAACGCGGGGAGCGCCTCTGGAGCAACATGGTGTTTGCGTGCCAGCGCTAGCTGGCGCGACAGGCGTTGTTCCAGTTCATACAGCCGAATCGGGTCGAGGTCCATTTGTTCGCTGTAGTGGCGCAATTCATCGCTGGCTTCGCTAAGTTGAATGCCGGCTTCTTCGAGCATCGACAGCACGCCAGACAGTTTGTCATCCATGCTGATGAGTTCGCCAAGCTGATGTTTTACGCTGTGCAGCATACTGATGATGTTCTGCTCGTCGTCTTCGCTAAGCAGTTGCATGGCCTGTTGGCTCATCGTCAGTAGCTGACCGCTATTCGCCAGACGCTTATATTCAACGTCAATCTGTTCGTATTCGCCGGGCTGTGGGGCGAATTCGTTTAACTCTTTTAATTGGTATTGCAGCAGTTCCCGGCGAGCTTCGCGCTCAATGGCCGCCTGTTGCAGCTGCGCCAGCGCGCGGCAGCTTTGGTGCCACTGATGCCAAACCTGCTGCATAGCAACCAGCAGTTTTGGTTCATCGGCATAGGCATCCAGCAGGTGTTTTTGATGATCGGGGCGCAGCAGTAGCTGATGGGCATGCTGGCCGTGCACTTGAATCAGATGCTGGCCGAGTTCACGCAGTTGAGACAGCGGCACGGCGGTGCCGTTAATAAAGCCGCGTGAACGACCATCGGCGCTAATAACGCGGCGTAGCAGGCACTCGTTGCTGTCATCCAACTGGTTTTCTTCCAGCCACTGACGTGCCGTTGGGGTATCTGCCAGCGCAAAGCGGGCGCAAATGTCGGCGCGGGCAGCACCCGGCCTGACCATGCTGGCGTCAGAACGATTTCCCAGACATAAACCGAGGGCATCAATCGCAATGGATTTCCCCGCACCGGTTTCCCCGGTGATTACGCTCATTCCTGACTGAAAATCGATTTCTAATTCGCGTACGATGGCGAAGTTACTGATAGTGAGTTGCGCCAGCATGATAAACCCCTGTATGTAATCACATGTGATTACATACAGTATAAACTGGTTTTATATACAGTAAAGTGGCTGGGTAAAATTTTAGAATAATTTTTTTGACCAGCCGAGCTTTGAGCTTAGTGTGTTGAAATAGCTGTAATTTTTTGGGTGAATCAGATTCAGGTAATGCTCGCTGCGGCGAATGAGGACTTCTTCGCCTTCCTGTACCGGTAACGCAATCTGGCTGTCACAGCTGATTTCCAGGTCATTGGTAATGCAGGAAAATTTCAGCCGAATCGTGCTGCTGCTATTGATGACCAGCGGGCGGGCAGACAGTGTATGCGGGAACATGGGTACCAGCGCAATCGCATCCAGCGACGGCGTCAGAATCGGGCCGCCAGCGGAAAGGGAATAGGCGGTGGAGCCGGTAGGCGTGGCGATAATCAGGCCGTCTGAACGCTGGGAGAAGGCGAATTTGTCATCAATATAGACTTCAAATTCAATCATATGTGCGACTTTCCCGGGGTGAAGCACCACTTCGTTAATGGCGGTACTGATGCTGTCCTGCTGGTTTGCGCGGCAAACGTGCGCTTCCAACATGAAACGCTGTTCGCTCAAATAATGGCCGTCGAGAACGTCAGAAAGCTGCTGCTGCGCCTGATCAGGGTCGAGATCGGTCAGAAAACCGAGGTTGCCACGGTTCACACCGATCACCTTGATGTCATAGCGCGACAGCACGCGTGCTGCGCCGAGCATGTTGCCATCACCACCAACGACAACCGCCAAATCCGCCTGCTGGCCGATGTCGGCAAGGCTCGCTGTCGGTGCGTCTTTTAGATTCAACTCACGGGCGATCTGCTGCTCGATCAGAACCGAGTAACCTCTGTCGGTGAGCCAGTGATAGAGCATCTCATGCGTTGCCAGCGCCGTTGGGTGGCGCGGATGGCCGACAATGCCAATACAATTAAACGGCCTGTTCATTGTAAGCGGTGTGTTCATTGCTGTTTTTGTCCTCAGCGTGGTGTATCGGCAGCGGTGGGAACCAATATATGACGGGTTCCCTTGAATCCCCGATTTTGATCCCCATAATAAGCAACTAGCGAGATTAATGCTAAACCGCGGAGAATTTCATGAGTAGTAAAGAACAGAAAACGCCTGACGAGCAAGTCCTGGATCAAAAGGAAGCAGCAAAAGGGCAGCAAGCGGATGCCGCGCCAGAGACGGCAGACGTAGCTGACCCGCGTGATGCGCGCATCGCAGAACTGGAAACTCAGTTGAGCGAACTGCAACAGCGTGAACGTGACAATATGCTTCGCGTCCGTGCTGAAGCCGATAACATTCGCCGCCGTGCGGAAATGGATGTTGAGAAAGCGCACAAATTTGCGGTAGAGAAATTTGCCAGCGAAATGCTGCCGGTTATCGATAACCTGGAACGTGCGCTGGATACGGCGGATAAATCCAACGAATCACTGGCTGCGATGATTGAAGGTGTTGAACTGACGCTGAAATCGTTGCTGGATGCTGTACGTAAGTTTGGCATCGAGGTTGTGGGTGATGTGGGCGTACCGTTTAACCCAGAAGTGCATCAGGCAATGACGATGTTACCTTCGGCCGATCACCAGCCGAACCATGTCATGATGGTCATGCAAAAAGGCTATACGCTGAACGGTCGTTTGCTACGTCCGGCGATGGTCGCGGTATCAAAAGCACAAGACTGATTCTGTCTGCTTTTACGCACCATCTGCTTTTTACGTACCCTAGTGACAGCGTATCTTCATTCCAAACCCCGTGCCCTGCATGGGGTTTTTTGTTTATATTTTGTTAAGATTTGTTTGATAAAAAAGATGTTTTTTAGGTTTTGAATGACTCATCATCATTAACTATCAAAAGAATTGGTATTACCACTCTAAATGCACTTGATAATCATTATCGTTTTTGTGAGAGTAATAAAACACCAGTGTTAGAAGGGTCATACTATGCCGGGTAGCCGTGTTATTGAATCAACAAGCCGCACATCAAGGAAGGTCAAACTGTCTTTGATGGGCCCGGCGTTTATCGCGGCGATTGGTTATATCGATCCGGGTAACTTTGCCACTAATATCCAGTCTGGCGCGGCCTATGGCTATACGCTGCTGTGGGTGGTGGTGTGGGCGAACCTGATGGCGATGCTGATCCAACTGCTGTCCGCCAAATTGGGGATCGCAACGGGTAAGAATCTGGCGGAACATATCCGCGATCGCTTTCCGCGTCCGGCCGTTTGGGCGTATTGGGTGCAGGCTGAAATTATTGCGATGGCGACCGATCTGGCCGAGTTTATCGGTGCGGCGATTGGTTTCAAACTGCTCTTGGGCGTGTCGCTGCTGGAAGGCGCGATCCTCACCGCCATTGCAACCTTCCTGATTTTAATGCTGCAACAGCGCGGGCAGAAGCCGCTGGAGATGGTCATCGGCGGCCTGCTGCTGTTTGTTGCCGCGGCGTATATTGTCGAGTTGGTCTTCTCTCAGCCTGAGTTGTCCGCGTTAGCCAAAGGCATGGCGATTCCTAGTCTGCCAACCTCCGATGCTGTGCTGCTGGCCGCCGGCGTGTTGGGGGCGACCATTATGCCGCATGTGATTTATCTGCATTCTTCCCTGACACAACATGAAGGTAGCCATACTCGTGCCGAGCGTTATTCGGCGACGAAAGTCGATGTCGCAATTGCGATGACCATCGCTGGATTCGTCAATCTGGCCATGATGGCGACGGCAGCGGCGGCGTTCCATTTCAGTGGTAATCAGGATATTGCCGATCTGGATAAAGCCTACCTCACGCTGGAGCCGCTGCTGGGGAAAGCTGCCGCGGTCATTTTCGGTCTGAGTTTGGTGGCTGCTGGCCTGTCTTCTACCGTCGTTGGCACGCTGGCGGGCCAAGTGGTAATGCAGGGATTTGTGCGCTTTCATATCCCACTTTGGGTGCGCCGCACCGTGACGATGCTGCCGTCGTTTATCGTGATTCTGTCCGGTATGGATCCGACGCGGGTACTGGTATTGAGTCAGGTAGTGCTGAGCTTCGGGATTGCGCTGGCGCTGGTTCCCTTGCTGTCCTTCACCGGCAACCGTGAACTGATGGGGACGATGGTCAATGGCAAATGGGTTCAGCGTATCGGGCAACTTATTGTCGTACTGGTAGTTTCACTGAACATGTATCTGCTGATTGATACGATGTTGGGGATATAGATCCGAGGCGCATTCCTCTCAACCGGAACTGCGCTACATTATCGATCCAACATGACTTTACCAACGTAGTGTGGCCCTTCCCATAGCGTCCATTCGCCAATGCGAGAGAGCGTTTCAAGTTGTTCTGAGGATGAGATAACGGTAACTCTGGCTGAGATCGTTTCTCCCGGGGCGACCTCACCGTCAAAATGGAATTGCCCCATAAAGAATGTTCCGCTAGCCGGATCTTTATGGTTAGGTCGATAGCCAGAGCTGCAGGGAGTACGTCTCGCTGATTCAGCGCTTAAACATAGTCGTACCTGAAATACAGCAGTTTCATGTTCGTTCATCGCGACACCAGTTCAGAAAAATCGTTAACAGCTCAGCCAGATTACCGACGCCACAAAAGCCAATAAATTGCAGCTTTTCCGTTTTACAGAATATCCAGTCGTTGCCTTCTGGATGTGTACCACGACTTGTAGCTGTAAAAGGCTTATCAGCAAGTGAGGTTTCAGCTAGATCGATTTTTACTCTCCAGCCTGGGTTGTCCAGTGTATCGATGCTAATACCGAATGCGTGCTCCCACTTCCCGTTACACTGCGCCTGATACCACCGTTGAATCTCCTGTAACTCGTTCATTAATCATTGTCTCATGAGTATTCAATATGGGGTTTATTCATGGTTTTCTGGTGTTTTAGCATCGGGAAAGATTTCCTGTAATTCCACTCGCTTGCAGATGACAAATCCAGAATCAAACACCAATGCTTTAACGTCCCTTTTCATTTCAACGGATGGAACGAAGCGGGTTGTAAGTACGCTGGATAACGCTTCTTGATAAGCATCCAGTAAGGGTTTAGGCCCCTGCGCGAGTAATCCATTGCCATTATTGCCGAATGTCGGCTCGTCCTGATGCCGATAAGCGTTGATATAGCGGCTCATTGGGCGCCAGTCGTTGAGCATGCGTGTGTGAACACTCCATACTCGCCCAAGTAGTTCGTAGCTTGATGCTGTTGCTGCGGTGGAATAGTACAAGCCACCTCTCGGCGCGTTGTAGTCCCACAATAGTGGATGCTGATCGGTAAAGGTCAGCTCGCCTGAACTAGAAGGTTGAATGTCATGTTCGACAACGCCATAACAGCAAATAGTGAAATGGCGCAGATAAGATTCATGTTGCTCGCAGTATACGGAGTAATTGTGTTGCTCGTCATAACGCCAGTTATCGCAGCAAAAATTAATCGTTAGTGTGTTTGCGTTGGTGTACTGCACGCTGGAAATATAGCCGTTTAAATCGTCGTATAGCGCATCGGCTAGCTGTTCAATATCCATATTTTTTTTATCCTTTAAGCTGTGGACTCCCAGAAGAAGTGCAGGTATTCCTGTTCATATTCGGCAAATACGGATACCAGCATATCAGTGTCTGCCTCATACATCAGCAAAGCCCCGAGAAAGGGAGAATATGCTAAGGGGAATGCAGGAGGTTGTTTCAATTCGCTGCAATAATTCTTGACCAGTGTGTTAAATGTGGACTCGTCTATGCGTTTAAAATCAGCGTTTATCAGGTAGTTTTCGAGATTATTCGAACCCTCTGTCCGTTCTGCATAAATCCAGAATCGCAGTCCGTTATCCATAGCTGCTTTCGGGGCCCTGCTTATACAAATACCTTGTTCAGATTCGACTGAAGTAAAATCTGCTGCGATATAGCGCTGTACAAAAAATCTGGGGTAAACGATATCTAATAATGTCGTTCCAGATCGGTTTTTCAGGAATGAGATTAACGCATCACGGTTAAACATAGTTAATCCGCATCAGATTTCTCGGAAGGTTTCCCTGCGGCCTTCCTCAACTCCGTCACCGGCACGCCGCCGATTCCCCAATTGTCCGTTTCGACCTCATCAATCACCACCACGGTGGTTTTGGGGTTTTTGTTTAGCACATCGACCAGCAGTTGGGTCACGCCCTCAATCAATTGACGCTTTTGTTCAGCGGTGACGCCTTCATTGGTGATTTTGATGTTGACGTATGGCATGGGTTCTCCGGGATTATGGTTGTGGCCGGCGGTAGGGAAAACAGAGCCCTGCCGCGATGAAAAGTGCTGCTGCGCTACACAGGATCGCTGGCGCGACAGCGTGAGTATTCGTCAGGGCGCTGGTGAGCAGTGGGCCAAGAATCTGGCCGATGCCGTAAGTGAGCGTCACCAGCCCAAGCAGGTTGATGCCGTGCGGTGCGCGTAGCCGCTTGGCTAAGGGCATCACCAGCGAGGTCGTTCCCATAAAAGTAGCACCAAAGCCGATACAGCTGAATATCAATGCCACGGGGGAGTGGCTGAACAGCGTCAACAGGACGCAGCTTCCCTGAATGAGCAGGTTTGCCGTCAGGCAGGGTAACGTTCCCCAGCGGCTGGCAGCCCATAACCAGAAAAAACAGCCAGGAATCACCGCTAACCCAACCAGCGACCATAAATGCAGGGACAAACGTGGCATGTCCAGTGCAGTCACCATCAACGGCAGATAGGTAGCGATGATGATATACCCGAAGCCCGCGAGGCCGTACAGCAGCGCAAGCCGTCGCCAGCCAAGCAGAGGCGGTTCATCGGTATTGACCATCGGTTGCTGTGCGACGGTGGACTGATGCGGTGAAAGGATGAGTAGGGCGAACATAAGTAGTACGGCGATCAAAGCCGCACCCCACCACAATGGCTCGGCGTTGAGGGCGTAATGTCGTCCGATGATGATGTATTCATTACCCAACACGATCCCCACGCCAACCCCAGCATAGAGCGACGCGATAACGCGAGTATGCTTTGTGTGGTGCAAAATAGTCAAAGAACCGAAGATCATCATGGCCGCGCTGGCTATCCCGGCGAGGAAACGAACGAGCATGACCAGCGTCGTATCAGTGGTCAGAGCCATCGCGAAGAGCAAAATGCCGGTTGCGGCGGCTGCGGCAAACAGCAGAAATATGGGTTGAGCGGTTGAAGCGCGGCGGCTAAAAGAGAAAAACAGGCTACCGAACAGATAGCCGGCGTAGTTCGCGCTGGCAATATAGGACAGTTGGCCGAAGGTGAAGCGACCTTCCTCCAGCATCACAGGCAGCATCGGCGTATACAAAAAGCGCCCTAATCCCATTCCTAACGCCAGCACGACCGTCCCGAAAAGGGCAAGCGTCAGTGTATCTGATAGGGTGATAGGGCGAGGACGTTCCGTCATTCGATGGCTCAGGGGTGAGAGAGTATGTCGTTATCCTGCCCGTTTTCTCGTCAAATGAAAGTGAATAGTAATGAGCAGGTTGGTGACGCAGAAAGAACGTTTTCTGGCAGAAAACGATGGAGAGATGCGTGCAACGGATATATCAAGCCCGACTCCGCTGGACCGATCTCGCGAGAGCCGGGCTCTTTTACTGCAGCAGCGGTTAAACGATGGTTTTACTGAACGCATCGACGGCAACAATCGCGTGGGCGACGTCTTCGGCCGTTAATCGACTGTCCAGATTTTTCAACGTATCGGCGTCGCTGCACGCCAGTTCACCCACTTTGAGCAGATTCTCAAACGGCTCATTTTCCAGATGCAGATCTTTTAGCAGAGTCGGCATGTTGATGGCGCGGTAGAAGCGGATGTAGTGGGCGATTTCCTCATCAGGCCGCTGCTCCAGCACCATATGCGTTAACGTGCCGTAGGCAACTTTTTCTCCGTGTGTGAGGTGGTGGATATCGCCTTTGATCGCGGTAAATCCGTTGTGGATGGCGTGCGCGCCAGCCAGCCCGCCGTTCTCAAAGCCCAGACCGGAAAGCAGCGTGTTGGCTTCAACCACGGATTCTACCGCCGGTGTGACCACGCCTTTTTCCACGGCTTTATAGGCGCTGTAGCCGTAGGTTAGCAGCGTTGTTTCGCAGGTTTCGGCAATTGCCATGCCCGCCAGCGTGGGTTTACCGCCCACCATGGAGAGGGCGTGAGAGCGCTGAACGGCCTGTGCTTCGACAAACGTGGCCAGGCCATCGGCAATGCCGGAGGCGAACAGACGCGCGGGTGCCTGCGCACACACGGCGGTATCGACCAGCACCAGGTCGGGGTTCTTATTGTAAAAGCGGTAGGATTCAAACACGCCGTCATCGGTATAGATGACGGACAGCGCGCTGCACGGTGCATCCGTTGAGGCCACGGTTGGGACGATAGCGACGTTGTGTTTTAGCTCATCGGCGACGGCTTTTGCCGTATCCAGCGTTTTACCTCCCCCTAATCCGACGACGATGTTTGTGCCCGCGTCACGCGCCAGCTTGGCAAGACGGGTGATTTCGTTGCTGGAAGCCTCACCGTTAAAACGCTCGTAATGGTGTCCGATGCTCGCCTGTTTGAGTGAGGCATCGACGCGCTGGCCGATGATGTCCCACACCGTGCTGTCCGCCATCAGAAACGCTTTCGCACCCAGCGGCTTGAGCTGTTCGCCTAGTAGATCCAGCACGCCGCGACCCTGAACATATTTTCCAGGTGAAGAGAAAATGAAATGACTCATGTTATCTACCTCGATGATGTTATTGGAGAAGTGATGCGGCATTGAATCCGCGTAAATCATGGAAGGCGGTTGCGATAAGCGCGTTATGACGAACTGACGGTGGTTATAGGGCGACGAAAACGCAGCGACTTCCCGGAACGTGAGTTACTGAAGATTCAGTATAGACAATGCACACAGGCTGGCTGAAAAGTACGGCCGGGTTGCCGAGGATTTCGTGTTATGTAAATCATGTGGTTAGCGTTTATTGAACGAGATGTTTCCGTTTGGCTTACGTTGCACTGCCCGTTTATGCTGGGGCTAAAAGGGGATATGATGAATTTGCACCGTTATAATGAAAACGATTGTAACGAAGCGTTATCACCAAAAAATCCCTTCAGTCATCGAGCATCGAGGTGTTTGCATGTCGTCTCCCATTGATATCGTCGAAAAGAAGCTGCTATCCGATAATTGGTATATTCTGAACAAGTATACATTTGATTTAAAAAGAAATAATGGCGGCGTTGTTCGCCAGGTTCGTGAGGTTTATGACCGTGGTGATGGCGCGACGATTCTGCTGTACAACCGGGCGAAAGGCACGGTGATTCTGACACGACAATTCCGTATTCCTACCTACGTCAACGGCAACGAAAGCGGCATGCTGCTGGAAACCTGCGCGGGTTTGCTGGACGACCATTCGCCCGAAGAATGTATCCGTAACGAAGCCATCGAAGAAACGGGCTATGCGATCGGCAACGTGGAAAAGCTGTTCTATGCCTACATGTCGCCGGGCAGCGTGACGGAACGTGTGTACTTTTTCGCTGCTGAATATGATGAGTCGCAGAGGGATAATCTGGGCGGTGGCGTGGAAGATGAAGATATCGAGGTGCTGGAACTGCCGTTCAGCGAAGCCGTCGCGATGATGAACGATGGCCGGATTAAAGACGGCAAGACCATCATGCTGCTACAGCACGCGATCATTCGCGGCTGGTTTGCCAAGGCATAGGCATGTTTTGCGGCACACGGGTATCCCATGTGCCGCTTGATTTTCTGTGGTAACGCTTTCATTTTTGCGTAATTCCACGGTGAAGGGGTGATTATGGTTAATATGAGCTGATTAGTCTTTTTACACTGTCATTTTTTGTTTTATTTTCAATGGCATGTGTTGGGTTTTGTTTTTATTTTCATCATTTTCATGGGCTGGTATGGGCTTTATAGGAGGAAAATTTTCCTAAATTTTTTGTATTTAGATCGAATATTTAGTCATTTTTCTCCCTGTTGTGTGACCCGTATCACCGGATGAAAGAATGTAAGCGGTGTAACTCGTTGCTTCATTATGCAGTAACTCATATTCTCTCTTTACAAAAAGTAAAGAAGGACTGCTCTGATGAAGATCAAGAATAAAGTATCTACCCTATTTGCAGTTTCATTCCTCACGCTGGGCTTATCGAGTCATAGCCTGGCTGCTGAAGTCACCGTGTGGGCCTGGGATCCTAACTTCAATGTCGCGGCAATGCATGAGGCATCGTCGATATATAAAAAAGCCGATCCAAGTTTTAGTCTGAAAGTGATCGACTCCGGTAAAGAAGATATTGAGCAGAAATTAAATACCATGTTGGCTTCAGGGGTTAAAAACTCGCTTCCTGATATTGTGCTTATTGAAGATTATAATGCTCAGAAATATCTTCAGGCTTATCCTGACTCGTTTATCCCATTGCAGGATGCTATCGATTATAGCCAGTTTGCACCTTATAAAACGAAAGTAATGACGGTAGGGGATAAGGTATACGGTGTTCCTTTTGATTCCGGCGTGGCGGGAATGTTCTATCGACTCGATTATCTGGAGGCTGCCGGATATAAAGAGAGTGATATGGTGAATATTACCTGGGATAAATATATTGAAATCGGTAAGCAGGTAAAAGCGAAAACCGGTGTTGATATGCTGACCTACGATATGAATGATGTAGTTCTCCCTCATATTATGATGCAGTCCGGTGGAGAATGGTTCTTCGATAATCAAGGACAACTCAATCTCACCAAAAATAATGCACTGAAAGAAACGTTAAAAACAATTAAAGCGATTAATGACGCGAAAATTGCACGTCCTATCTCAGGCTGGTCGAGTTTTGTCGGGAGCTTTAATGCCGGAAAATCGGCGAGTGTGGTTTCTGGCGTATGGGTGATTGGCTCCATTAAAAGTGCTGAAGATCAGAAAGGAAAATGGCGTGTCGCGCCGATCCCACGGCTGAACCTCGACAAAGCGGTACATGCTTCCAATCAGGGGGGATCGAGCTGGTATGTCTTAAACGGTGGCAAGAATACTAAACAGGCGATTGAGTTTTTGCAGAAAACCTTTGCGGCAGATAGCAATATGTACCAAACCCTTTTGGTTGATCGCGGTGCGCTCGCCACCTTCCTTCCCGCCACTTCCGGCCCTGCTTACGCGGTACACGATCCGTTCTTTGGCGGGCAGCCCGTGTTTGCTGATTTCTCTAAATGGGTGACTGAAATTCCACAGGTTTCCTACGGAATGTATACCCAGGAAGTTGATAACGCCATTGCTGCTGAAATACCTGCATTACTGAAAGGCGATTCTGTTGATGACGTTTTAAAACGTGCCGAAACGGCATTAAAAAATCAGATTATGCAGTAGCGAGTGTGAGCTTGAGGGCGGCAAGCCCTCAAGTATTTCTCTCCAGAAATCGATGGTGTAATAATGATGTATAAACCTAAAATGAATAGGCTTTATAACATCAACGGCTGGGCTTTTGTCGCTACCGCCGTTGGGTTAATTGCCTTAATGACGATATACCCTATTTTCAAATCACTGTGGCTTTCTTTTCAGTCTGGCCGTGGTGTGGTGACACAATTTGTTGGCCTGGGAAATATCATTCGTTTATTCAGTGATCCTATGTTCAAAACGGCACTTTGGAATACGTTAACGTTTCTGGTAATCCAAGTCCCCATTATGATTCTATTATCACTGGCTATTTCTTCTTGTTTGAACTCGTCTCAGCTTAAATATCGCCAGTGGTTTAGAATAGCGATCTTTTTACCTTGTGTGACCTCACTGGTGGCCTACTCCATTCTTTTCAAGAGTATGTTTGAACTGGATGGCGTGATTAATTCATTCTTGCTGTTTATTCATGTTATTGACGATCCGATTCCGTGGTTATCCGATCCTTTCTGGGCGAAAGTGACCATCATTATTGCCATTACGTGGCGTTGGACGGGATATAACATGATATTTTATCTTTCCGCTATGCAGAATATTGATAAATCGATTTATGAGGCCGCCCGAGTTGATGGCGTCAGCCCAATTAAGCAGTTTTTCTTCATCACCATACCTTTATTGAAACCGGTTATTCTTTTTACCAGTGTGACATCAACCATTGGCACATTACAGCTGTTTGATGAAGTCATGAATATCACGAATGGTGGGCCGGCAAATGCGACGCTGACGTTATCGCTTTATATTTATAATTTGTCATTCAAATTTGTACCGAACTTTGGCTATGCGGCAACGGTTTCATACGTCATTGTTGTTTTTTCAGCAATACTTGCGCTGATTCAGTTTAAAGCAGCACGGAAGGGATAATATGAGAAAAAGTAAAATTAACAGCATGCTGATGCATATTTTTCTTGTGCTGATGAGCATTTTCTCGCTTTTCCCATTCTATTGGATGGTGGTATCGAGCACGAATAGCACCAGCCAAATCAACATGGGGAAATTCACGTTTGGCGATCAATTACTGGTCAACTTTACCAATCTGACGAGTCAGGTGGATCTGCCATTAGTGTTTTGGAATACCTCAAAGATTGCGTTGATTAGTACGGTATCGACGCTGGTGGTGTGCTCTATCGCGGGTTATGCCTTTGAGATTTATTCCAGCAAGAATCGTGAACGTGTCTATGTGGCGTTATTAACGACGATGATGATCCCGTTTGCGGCATTAATGATCCCGCTTTTCACCATGTTTGGTAAGGCTGGCTTACTGGATACGCATTTTGCCGTTGTCATGCCGACGGTGGCCGGAGCCTTTATTATTTTTTACTTTAGGCAATGTACGAAAACGTTTCCGAGAGAGTTGATCGATGCTGCACGCGTAGAAAGCGTCGCGGAGTGGAAAATTTTTCTGTATGTCTACGTACCGATTATGCGAGCCAGCTATTCAGCTGCATTTATCATTGTTTTTATGACGTCATGGAATGCCTTTCTCTGGCCGCTTATTGTCCTCCAGTCTAATGAATTAAAGACGATTAATCTGGTGTTATCCAGCTTTGCTTCTGCCTATTCTCCAGACTTCGGGCTTATTATGGTGGGAACAGTCATCTCTACTCTTCCTAGCTTACTTATCTTCTTCGCCATGCAAAAGCAATTTATCGCCAGCATGACGGGCGCAGTGAAGTAATACGCGCGCAATGGCAAATTAAGTTTGAGGTTCAACATGGCTGATATTTTATTAAAAAATATAGTGAAGCGTTACGATAAGACTGAAACCATCCATCGTATTAATCTTGAGATTAATTCAGGCGAATTTGTGGTCTTCGTCGGCCCGTCGGGGTGTGGTAAATCGACGTTGCTGAGAATGATCGCAGGATTGGAAGATATCACGGATGGCGAAATTCATATTGATAACCGTTTAGTTAACCATTTCGATCCCGCAGAGCGGGGGATTGCGATGGTGTTCCAGTCTTACGCGCTGTACCCGCATATGACGGTGGCTGAAAATATGGGGTTTGGGTTGAGAATGAACGGGCACCCCAAAGCTGAAGTCGAAAAAATGGTGCGCAAGGCCGCGATGACGCTCCAGCTAGAAGCACTGTTAGACCGCACACCGAAACAGCTGTCTGGCGGTCAGCGTCAGCGTGTTGCGATTGGGCGTGCCATTGTGCGCGATCCTAAAGTGTTCTTATTCGATGAGCCCTTATCGAACCTTGATGCCGAATTACGCGTGGAAATGCGTTTACAGATTGCCCGGCTTCATCAGGAAATGCGTAACACCATGGTTTATGTGACGCACGATCAAGTCGAAGCGATGACGCTGGCGGATAAAATTGTGGTGTTAAACAAGGGATATATTGAGCAGGTTGGGACACCGATGGCGCTCTACCATAAGCCAGAAAATCTTTTTGTCGCAGGTTTTATCGGTTCGCCGAATATGAACTTTCTACCTGGCGAAGTGCTACAGGTTGAAGGGAGCAACGTGAGTATCTTGATCAATAAGCTCAATACGCTTTCCGTTAATCTTGCTAACCACGGATTGTGTGCCGATCAGAAAATTACCGTGGGTATTCGCCCTGAACACCTGAGTATTGACCCGAGCGGTGGGGACGTCAGTTTGTCGATCACGAGTGAGGTCACGGAAAGGTTGGGTAATGCGACCTATATTTTTGGTGCGTATTCTGGCGTTAATAATTTTAAGGTTCATTTGTCGGGTGATAATAGTATTGTGCCTTACTCAACGATTCCGCTGACGTGCCGTAGTGAACATCTGCACTTTTTTGATGAAAATGGAAAGCGGATTAATTAAAAATAAAATTTCTGTCATGACGAGGATAACGCCATAGAAAACGTCATGTTGAATAAGTGAAAAATTTAGAAAATAGCTAAGCAGCCATTAATGGCTGCTTGGTTTATTCTGTGAAATTTATTTTTACCAGTATCCCCTCTATTTTTAATCTGTACCTGGGTATTTATGTAATAAATACCCTTTAAGCGTGTTACCTCAAGGAGAAATGAATGAAAAAGAATAATTATTCAGGAATCATCTCTATATTGTTAATGCTGTTTATAGGGTTCATGTCAGCCAATCTGGCGAAAGCAGCGCAGCCGTTTGCTTATGGCGCGGATATTGGCTGGGTAAAACAATTAGAAGATCGAGGGGTAAGCTGGCGTGATGATGCAGGAACGCCGCGCGATGTATTACAGATATTGCGCGATCACGGCATAAACGCTGTGCGGCTGCGTATTTTCGTTAATCCCGACCCCAGCGCGCTATGGCATAAAGATAATACGACCTGGACGATGCTTGGCTATACGGATAAAACCCGCGTGGTGGATGCCGCGCAGCGCGCCAAAGCGATGGGAATGCGCGTCATGGTGGATTTCCACTACAGTGATGTTTTCGCTGATCCGGGTCATCAAATAAAGCCAGCAGCATGGGCGAACTACAATCTGAGTCAATTAACGACGGCCGTTTATAACCATACACATGAGGTGATGACTGCGTTGATATCCGCAGGCGTGACGCCGGAATGGGTGCAGGTTGGCAACGAAATGAACCCGGGCATTTTACTCCCGGAAGGCAGTACCAGCCGGTTTGCCAATCTAACGCAGTTACTGAATGCGGGCTATGATGCGGTTAAAGCGGTCAGCCCTTCCTCTAAGGTGATCAGCCATCTGGCGCATGGGAATAATAATTCCAACTCTCGCTGGTTTTTTGACAATTTCCTCACCACGCACGGCGGGAAAACCGATGTTATTGGTTTTTCGTTCTATCCCTACTGGGAAGGGAAAAATTATTGGGAGCTCACTGGCGCTCTGGCGAGCAATCTCAATGATATGGCGAGCCGATATGGTAAGGAAGTCATGGTCGTTGAAGTCGGTGGTTTGGAAACCAACCCGACAGACAGTTACTGGACGATCAGGGATACGATTAATCTGGTTAAAGCCGTACCGGGAAATAAAGGAATTGGGGTTTTTTATTGGGAACCTGCGGGTAATGCAAAGGTGTTACCGGACGGCTACGCGTTAGGCGCGACGACGCAAGTTTCAACCAATGTATTGCAATTTACCCGAGCGCTTGACGCGTTTGCCGAATCACAAATCAATTTCATCAACGGAACCCGCTATAAGATCGCTAATCGACATAGTGGTAAATCGCTTAATGTTGTGAGCGGTTCGCGCGAAGACGGCGCATGGGTTGAACAATACAGTGATGGCAACTGGGACAGCCAGCGTTTTTATTTTAATGCGATTGGCAATGGTTATTTCAATCTGGTGAATGTGAATAGCGGAAAGTACATTGATGTTAATTTCAGTGCCAATGAGGATGGTGCGCAAATTCTCCAAATGTATAACACCGGCCATTTTAGCCAGCAATGGCTGATTTTAGATGCTGGCGATGGCTATTATAAAATCATGAATAGGAACAGTGGGAAGCTTTTGGATGTTAACAGCCGTTCAACAGAGAATGGTGCCTCCGGTATTCAATGGCATGATAATGGGGGATGGAATCAGCTGTGGACAATCACCGCTAATTGATGCTCTCTGGCCGCGTAGTTTGCTTACGTGGCCGGTATATTTTTAAGGATAGGAAAGATAATGGAATGTATTATAAAAGGGCATCGTTGAGTGTGAAGCTTTCGCGCCAGACCATCTCATAACCAACCTGTACGTGTTTCTTATAATAGCGTCCTGTCACCAATTCTAAAAACAGATCGACGGCGGCTTCGCCCATTTCAGTGGGGTAAAGTCGCATTGTGGTCAAACTGGGATTGAGATGTTGTGCTGTGGGGATGTCATTCATCCCAATCACTTTTATTTGCTTAGGGATGGCAATACCTTTCTCTTGAATCGCCCGGTACACGCCAATAGCGATAATGTCTGTCGCCGCGAACACGACATCAGGCCACTCTCTTTGTTGCAGCAACTCATTCATCGCCTGATAGCCGGACTCAATACAGAATAGCTGACTGACCTTGCATAGCGACTCGTCGTAGATACCGTGTTTTTGCGTTATCTCCCGAAATACATGCAACCGGCTTTCATTATTCCCTATAAATGCGGGGCGCTGAGCACCACTATTCACAATGTAATGTAATACTTCGCGTGCAGCCGCTTCCCGATCAAAAAGCACGGCGTCACATTGTTTATCGAGAGGGGCTGAGTCGATAAAAATCAAATTTTTATTTAATGAATAAATTAAGGCGATGTCGCTATCGCTAAAGTGACCTACGCAAATGATCGCCTGTGCCTGAGCTAAAGTCTGGCTATTGTATGATAAATTGGTGGTGAAGAAATTGCGTAACGAAATATTAAAATAGTGGCAGCGGTTTTCAATGCCAATACGCATTGCGGTGAAATAAGGGTCGTTGAGTTCTTCTGAGGGCGTAAGAAAGTGGACGACGGCGAGATTCAATACGTTTTCATTATCCATTTTGAAATGAGAGCGGACAACGAGCGAGTTCTCTAACTTTTTTTTCTGCTGCTTACGTTGTGTCGGCGATAAATAGGCCAACTCATGGGCGATTTTCTTGATGAGTTGGCGCTTTTCTTTGGTTATGGATAGGCTGGGATCGTTATTCAGTACGCGAGAAACGGTTGAGGCTGCTACCCCGGCTTTTTGAGCGATATCTGTAATCGTTGCCACAAAAAAATTTCCATAATTTGCTTATGAAAATGATAGTAGCCAATGCCTTATTGATTGAACATGCCCAGTAGCCAAAAATGCGATGAAACTTTCAGTAATCGCCGTGTCACCCGCATGGGTTGTTCCTTGTCCAAATGGGCTATCAGGGATGGGGTCTTGTGCGTGTTGCACTGGTGAGGTCATCAGAACGAGGAGCTGCAGCAGCGGCAGGAAAACCGCTGATCAATTTATCGCCGATTGGGTGCGTTTTCCTGTTCTGGGGTGATACGGACGATATGAATAATCAGGTACAGCATTTCATCGTTAGAAATGTCGATGTTGAGCAGGTTGTGAATATAGTCTTTGATCAGTCGGCTGCATTTATAGGCATCAGGATATTCTTTGGTCACCTGCTCAAAAATAAAGTCATCGTTTGAATGAATCAGGCTATTTTCCAGCAGACGCTGAATAAAGAATTGCATGTGCGTCAGGAAGCGTGAGTAGTTAATGGATTCTTTATCAATCACGATATGGAAGTTGTACTGAATGATATTAAAGATATCTTTCAGCATCTTGACCGACTGGAGCGTGTTCTCCATATTCTGGACGTCGGTTTGGGCGTTGACCAAATGGAACGCGATATTGCCCGCTTCCTCTTCGGGTAACTCCAGGTTCATTTGCTGGTTAATGTCGTTGAGCGCCCGTGAGGCAATCGCAAACTCCTGCGGGTAAAATCGCTTTACTTCATAAAGCAGACGATTTTGTATGCTGATGCCTTTGCGATAGCGCTCAATCGCAAAGCTGATATGGTCGATCAGCGTAAAAAAGACCTGTTCGCTCAGGCGACCATGAAGTTGTCGGTTCGCATCATCAATAATTTTATTCACGATATGAACATATTCTTCCCCGACGTGCTCAATCAGACGAGCAAACTCACGTGGCGATGTGCCGTCCTTGAGAATAAAGGTCTTCTCAATTTTGGTCGGATCGAGGATATCGCCGGTTTTGCTGTTAAAACCGATCCCTTTCCCCATGACAATGATTTCGTTGTTATCTGCATCGGAAGATAACACCAGGCTATTGTTCAGTATTTTTATTGCTTTTATCGGTTCAGCCATCATGCGTTTCTTGAGTGATATCAGTGGGAGCGTCAGTAAAATAATAACCCATTTCTTCTCTTTCATGTTGCGGGGGCGTTTTCCCGCAACAGGAGTGATTTCAGAGTGAGCTTATCCCTGTTTTAACAGCGTGTACTGGGGCGTCAGTATTAGGATTCCTCAGGAAATAGCCGCGTGCCATTTGATGCTATGACGCCCTGATACCAGTAAAAACTTTTCTTTTTGATGCGGCGCAGATCTTTCAGATCGAACTCATCACGGTTCACATAGATAAATCCGTAGCGCTTACCGTAGCCCTGATGGGTGCTGACCACATCGATCGCCGACCACGGACAATAGCCAATAAGATCAACACCGTCGCTGATGGCGAGCTGCATCTGTTCAATATGGCGGGCAATAAAATCGATGCGATATTGATCGTCGATCGTCCCGTCGGCCTCAAGCTTATCCGGCGCACCCATGCCGTTTTCCGTAATCAGGATTGGCAGATGATAGCGTTCGTAGGTTTTACGTAGCGTTAAACGCAAACCAATGGGATCGATCACCCAGCCATAAGGCGTTTTATCGACGTGCGGATTGTCCGCCGCGCGATAGACGCCGGGTTCACCCAGCATGATTTGCTGATCGCCCGCGCGGGCGCTGACATCCGATGCATCGCCTTTACTGGCGGCAATGGTGGCGGTGGAGTAGTAGTTAATCGCTACGTAGTCGGGCTTGCCTGACTGTAGGATGTCGTCATCGCCGGGCAATGTCTCCGGCGCGAGACCGCGATCTTCCAGATAACGCCAGGCCAGCGCGTTGTAGCGGCCGTGCACCGCGACATCCAGAAAGCTCCAGCAGCGCAGCGTTTCCCAGTTGTGTGCGGCGATGGCATCTTCCGGCTTGCTGGTGGCCTGATACATGGAGGTGGTGTTGATCGCCGGGCCAATCAAACCGTTGGGCGCGAGTTCGTGGCACAACGCCATGACCTGCGCCTGTGCCAGCATCATGTGATGATTCTGCTGATACAGCGCTTTTTTAGATGGCAAAACGCCACCTTCCGGCAGGCCAATCGCACCGGGGTGCAGAATCATGGTGTTCTGCTCATTAATCGTCAGCCAGTATTTCACCTTGTCGCCGAAATGCGTAAACAGCGTGCGGGCGTAGTGAACAAAGGCGTCAATCGTGGCGCGATTCTGCCAGCCGCCCTGTGCTTCCAGACAATAAGGCAAATCGAAATGGTAGAGCGTGACGACCGGTTCGATACCGTGCGCGTTCAGTTCATCAATCAGGCTGTTGTAAAACGCGATGCCCAGCGGATTGACTGCACCGGTGCCGTCGGGAAGAATACGCGTCCAGGCAATGGAGAAGCGATAGGCCTTTAACCCGAGCTCCGCGAACAGCTGCACGTCTTCTTTAAACCGATGGTAGTGGTCGCTAGCCACGGTGAAGTCGGCGGTGTTTTCCGGGTGCAGGCATTTATCAATGATCGACGGGCTTTTTCCCTCGGCCTGCCAGCCTCCTTCGACCTGATAAGCCGAGGTCGAGGCTCCCCACAGAAAGCCCGCAGGGAAGTGTTTTTGCTGTTGGTAATGCATATTTTCTCTCACATCTGGGAAGATGGAAAAGGCATTGGGCAGGGCACCCAATGCCTCTATGGGGATTAGGCGTTCACGTTAATGATGGTGTCCAGCGGTGCGATCGGCTGTGGTGCGGTGCAGACGACGCTGGCGTAGTCATCGCTGTTGATGATCACCACTGGCGTAATCGGGTCATAGCCCAGACGCATGATTTCATGCAGATCGAAGCTAATTAGCCTGTCGCCCGCGCTAACTCGGTCGCCCGGTTTGATGTAACCGGTAAAGTGCTTGCCGTTGAGATTCACCGTATCAAGGCCGACATGAATCAGTAATTCCAGACCGTTATCTGTCCGGATACCGACGGCATGTTTAGACTCAAGAAACGTGATGATTTCGCCACTAACCGGCGCGACGACTTCGCCCTTGTCAGGAATAATCGCCACGCCTTGTCCCAGTAATCCCTGTGAGAATACGTCATCGTTGATGTCACTCAGTGCGACCAGCTTACCGGACAAGGGACTCATAATCGCTTGCTGTTCTGCGCGACTTTCCGCTGCCTGGGGTTTTTTGGCGGTCTCTGTTTCCGAGGTAGACGAACTATTGGTGGTTGCTGTGGTGTCGGTTTCATCCACCGGATCGTCGAATCCCATGATCCAGGTGAGCGCAAACGTGACGACAATCGCAATGGCGCAGGTGATCAGCGCATGTACGATGTTCATCGGGTTTTCACCAATGAAGGCGGGTAGCGCCGCGAGACCCGGTGAGACGAAGGCATAGCGAACCAGCCCGGCCAGCCCGGCATAGATACCCGCACAGCCCCCGCCGATCATGGCGGCAATCAGCGGTTTCTTCAGTTTCAGCGTCACCCCGTACAGGGAAGGCTCGGTGATACCCAGCAGAGCGGTGAAGCCTGCGGAAGACGCCAGCTGTTTCAAATTCTTGTTCTTGGTTTTCAGCGCTACGCACAGCGTGGCGGCACCCTGCGCAATGTTGGAGGCCAGCATGCCGGGCCCGTTGATCATCTCGAAGCCGTTGCGAGTCAGCTGCGAGGTGGCAATTGGCGTCATCGCCCAGGCGGTGCCGGTGATCACCAAAAACGGTTGCAGACCGCCCATCAGCATCGGAATAAGCCAGCTCGCTTTTCCGTCAATGATCGCCGCACCGCTGGCGACCAGATCGTTGAGGAAAATCCCGAAAGGCCCAATCACCACCAGCGCGAGCGGCGCGGTAAACAACAGCACAATCATCGGCTTGGTGAAAAATTTGATCATCGAAGGCGAGATCTTTTCGGCAAACTGCTCGATGTAAGACATGATCCATACGGTAAGAATGATCGGCAATACCGATCCGGCATAGTCCGCCAGCCGCACCGGAATACCGATAAAGCTGATGGGGCCGCCGGAGGCCAGTAGCTGAGCCAGATTCGGGTGCAGCAGTGCGCCCGCAATCGTCATCGCCAGAATCGGGTTACAGGCGAACTTGATGGAGGCACCGTAAGCCAGCAGCACAGGCAGGAAGAAGAAGGCGGCATCGGAGATCGTGTCCAGCAGGCGATAAGTCGTGCTGTCGGCAGAAATTAACCCCGTCAGCTTGAGGATCGCCAGCAGAGCTTTAATCATCCCTGCGCCGGTAATCGCCGGGATAACTGGCGTGAAGGTGGTGGAAATCACGCTGATGATTTGCGAGAAAATGCCGCCTTTCTTCTGCGGTTCTTTACTGTTGGCAGTTCGCTGGCCGTCCATCTCGCCAATCTCGTTCAAAATCGCGCGATAGGTGATTTGGACATCGTTGCCGATGACCACCTGAAACTGACCGCCGCGATCGACCACGCTGATAACGCCGGGGAGTTTAGCAATCGCGTCTGCCTGTACGGCATCGCTGTCGTTGAACTCAAAGCGTAAGCGAGTGGCGCAGTGGGTCAACTTGCTGACGTTCTGCTTGCCGCCGCTTAACGCGAGGATGTCGACTCCAAGTTTTTGATAATTCATTTTTTGATAATTCATCGTTTTACCCTGTGTTGACGCCAATTAGGCCAAAAAAAAAGACCAAAATAAAAATGCACCTCTAAAAAAGAGGAAATGCATTTTTACTTTGGTCTTGCCTGCCGAAGCAGTAGCACGCCGCGATAAAAATAGGCTGGTGCAACTTATGGTGTTGCGCCGCAATATCAGCATGCGGCGCTGGAGTCATGCAATGTACTCAGATGAATTAATTGATCTGGATCACAAACAATGTGGCGGTTTGCGATCCTTTTGCGCACGATATCGCAGTTTTATCGCATCAATTTTACCGCATCGCCGCTTTACTTCAGCAGCGCCTGCGCTTTTTCAACGACGTTATCGACGGTGAAGCCGAATTCTTCGAACAGCAGCTCAGCCGGAGCTGATTCGCCGAAGCTCGTCATGCCGACAATCGCGCCGTTCAGGCCGACATACTTGAACCAGTAGTCCGCAATACCCGCTTCAATCGCTACGCGTGCTGATACGGCTTTCGGCAGCACCGCTTCACGGTAAGCTGCATCCTGCTTGTCGAACGCATCTGTAGACGGCATGGACACCACGCGCACCTTGCGGCCTGCGGCAGTCAGTTTGTCATACGCGCCGACAGCCAGTTCAACTTCAGAACCGGTGGCAATCAGGATCAGCTCAGGTTGACCCTCGCTGTCTTTCAGCACATAGCCACCTTTCGCCACGTTCGCCAGTTGCTCAGCGGTACGTGACTGCTGTGCCAGATTCTGACGGGACAGGATCAGCGACGTCGGGCCGTCCTGACGCTCAATCGCGTATTTCCACGCCACCGCCGTTTCCACCTGATCTGCCGGACGCCAGTTGCTCATGTTCGGCGTGACGCGCAGGCTGGCCAGCTGTTCAACCGGCTGGTGGGTCGGGCCGTCTTCGCCCAGACCGATGGAGTCGTGGGTGTAAACGTAGATGCTGCGGATTTTCATCAGCGCGGCCATACGCACGGCGTTACGCGCGTATTCCACAAACATCAGGAAGGTCGCGGTGTACGGCACAAAGCCACCGTGCAGCGCAATCCCGTTGGCAATCGCCGTCATACCGAATTCGCGCACGCCGTAGTGGATGTAGTTACCCGCGTGGTCTTTATCCAGTGATACCGAGCCGGACCAGATGGTCAGGTTACTCGGTGCCAGGTCAGCTGAGCCGCCCAGGAATTCCGGCAGCAGTTTGCCGTAGGCTTCCAGCGCGTTCTGTGACGCTTTGCGGCTGGCGATTTTCGCCGGATTCGCCTGCAAATCGTCGATAAATTTCTGTGCGTCCGCCTGCCAGTTGGCCGGCAGCTCACCGGCGGTGCGGCGTTTGAACTCGGCAGCCAGTTCAGGGTACGCGCTGGCGTAGGCGGCAAACGCCTCATCCCAGGCCGCTTCCTTACGCTGACCGGCCGGTTTCGCATCCCAGGAAGCATAGATATCAGCCGGGATCTCAAACGGCGCGTGCGCCCAGCCCAGTTGTTCACGGGACGCTGCCACTTCTGCATCACCCAGCGGTGCACCGTGGGAATCGTGCGTACCGGCCTTGTTCGGTGAGCCGAAGCCAATCACAGTTTTGCACATCAGCAGCGACGGCTTGTCGGTCACCAGCTGTGCTTCACCGATAGCGCGTTTGATGGCGTCCGCATCGTGACCGTCTACGCCGCGCACCACGTGCCAGCCGTAGGCTTCAAAACGGGCGGCGGTATCGTCGGTAAACCAGCCTTCAACGTGACCGTCGATGGAGATGCCGTTGTCATCATAAAACGCAGTCAGTTTGCCGAGCGTCATGGTGCCGGCCAGCGAGCAGACTTCGTGAGAAATCCCTTCCATCATGCAGCCGTCACCCAGGAACGCGTAGGTGTGATGGTCGACAATCTCATGACCCGGGCGGTTGAACTGCGCCGCCAGCGTGCGCTCGGCAATCGCCATACCCACTGCGTTGGCAACACCCTGACCCAGCGGGCCAGTGGTAGTTTCAACGCCGGCGGTGTAGCCGTATTCCGGGTGACCCGGAGTTTTAGAGTGCAGCTGGCGGAAGTTTTTCAGTTCTTCAATCGGCAGGTCGTAGCCGGAGAGATGCAGCAGGCTGTAAATCAGCATGGACGCGTGGCCGTTGGACAGCACGAAGCGGTCGCGGTTGGCCCAGTTAGGGTTGGCCGGATTATGGTTAAGATAATCGCGCCACAGCACTTCGGCGATATCTGCCATGCCCATCGGTGCGCCCGGGTGACCGGATTTGGCTTTCTGCACCCCATCCATGCTCAGCGCGCGGATAGCATTGGCAAGTTCTTTACGAGAGGACATGCTTGACTCCAAAAGTTACAGCTTGGCTGCCAGCAGCGTTTCCAGCTTTTGTTGATCGGCAGCGAACAGGCGAATGCCTTCCGCCAGTTTATCGACGGCCATCGGATCCTGATGGTGTTCCCAGCGGAATTCAGCTTCAGAGAGTGGGGAGGGATGATGGAACCCTTCGGTTGACGGTGTCAGCTGGCGTTCAACCGGCGCATCGCTGTTTTTCAACTGATCCAGCAGCGCAGGGGAGATCGTCAGGCGATCGCATCCGGCCAGCGCCAGAATCTGTTCCACTTTGCGGAAGCTGGCGCCCATGATCACGGTTTGGTAGCGGTGGCGTTTGTAGTAGTCATAGATATTACGCACGGAGATCACGCCGGGATCGTTGTCTGCCTGATAGTCGCTGGTGGGCTGCTTTTCCTGATACCAGTCATAAATCCGGCCGACAAACGGGGAGATCAGAAAGACGCCCGCTTCGGCACAGGCGCGCGCCTGCGCAAATGAGAACAGCAGCGTCAGGTTGCAGTTAATCCCTTCTTTTTCCAGCTCTTCGGCAGCGCGAATCCCTTCCCAGGTGGCGGCGAGTTTAATCAGAATGCGTGAACGCGGAATGTCTTTTTCCTGATACATCCCAATCAGTTTGCGTGCTTTGGCGACGCACATCCCGCGATCGAACGAGAGGCGGGCATCCACTTCGGTAGAGATGCGCCCCGGAATACTTTTCAGCACTTCTGCGCCGATGTTCACCGCCAGTCGGTCGCTGGCGTTGATGAGCCGCGTTTCCGAGCTACCGCCTTGCTGATTCGCATAGGCAATCGCGTCATCAAACAGCGGTTGGTATTGAGGCAGGGTGGCGGCTTTCAAAATCAAGGACGGATTCGTGGTGGCATCTTGCGGTGAAAATTGACGAATGGAGTCGATATCGCCGCTATCGGCGACCACCACGGTAAATTGTTTAAGGGCTTCGAGTTGGTTCATGAATGAGCTCCTTGGTGTAAATAGAGAAATGGCATGCGCAAAACAGAGCCAACACACTGCACCATGAGGTCGTGGAATAACATGCGCTTTTTCCGATTGCTGTGGTTGGGCTTTCTCGACTAGAACACTATTTTGCTGCACGGAAAGTCGGCTGAGCGAACAGTGAGACTGACGGCCAGTCAGTCTGGGGATAACTGCGGGCCGTCAGACAGGATTACCGGTGATTTTCCTGATGCTCGTAGTAGCTGATTTTCTCGACTTTTGGTGCGGATCCACCGCCTTCAAACTCGGCATCCAGCCAGGCACCGACAATCTCTTTTGCCAGTTCGGGGCCGATAACCCGCGCACCAAGCGCGATTACCTGCGCATCGTTACTTTTTCTGGCCCGCTGGGCGGAATAGGTGTCATGGCACTGAGCGGCACGAATGCCGTTGACCTTGTTCGCCACGATACACATGCCGATCCCGGTGCCGCACAGCAGGATCCCACGCTGGTGCTTACCGTCTTTAATCGCGTGCGCCAGCGTGTAGGCAACATCGGGATAGATCGGGTTTTCCCCTGTGGGATCGTAGCTGTAGTCGGTCACCGTCAGCCCTTTCTGCTGTAAATAATCAGTAATCGTGTTTTTCAGATCAATCGCGGCGCTGTCTGCACCAATTGCAATCGAGAGCATATCTATCTCCTGCCTGGCTGAGGGTCAAAGTGAGCCTGATATGTCGCTTTCGCTAAGTTGTTTATAAAAAACATTAATAAACAGACACTAACGAGAATCTCTCTGCCTGATTCCGTACATTTCCGGCCTTTTCATGGCTAAACATATACCGCTTCTTTCAAATGTTCAATGTGTGATTATTTGTTTTTTGTTTTCTCGGAAAGGAAACGATGATTAAAAGAGTGATCTTGGTCACTTTTACGCCTTTTAAGGCGCTATTTTACCTTTTTGATACATATTTAGATCATGCTCACAATTTTTAAACAGAGAGATAGGCAAAAGACTGGGGCAAATATATCGTTCATATGTTCACAGTGCGTGTTAATGATCTAAATCTTTAGAGGGCATAACAATGTGTCAGACCTGTATGCAAACCATAAAAAAGACAACGAACAACAAAGGTCACACCGGGTATCGAATGACGAAAGAGGATGAAATGCAGGAACAGCCTGGCGTAGAGGCAATGACAGGGAAGGGGTTGGCTATCGGTAGTAAGGGGGCTGTATGAGTAAAGTATCGGCTGCTGCAACGGCGGGGCAATCTGCCACAAAACCGTCCACCACAACACCATCTGCTGTAGAACAATCGGCCATTCGCAAGATCTCCTGGCGTTTGGTGCCTTTCGTCGGCTTGATGTTTTTCATTAACTTCCTCGATCGTACGGCTATTTCGTTCGCGGGACCGAATGGCATGAACACCGATCTTGCGCTCACCGTGGCGCAGTTCGGACTGGCTTCTGGCATTTTCTTCATTGGTTATATTCTGCTGGAAGTCCCAAGTAATCTGGCGTTGCACCGTTTCGGCGCGCGCAAATGGCTGTCGCGCATTATGGTGTCGTGGGGCATTGTGTCATTGCTGTTTACCTGGGTAAGCAGTATTGAAGGGTTGTATATCCTACGTTTCCTGTTGGGGATTGCGGAGGCGGGCTTTTTCCCTGGCGCGATCTTGTTCCTCAGCATGTGGGTGCCTGCCCGCTATCGCAGCAGAATTCTGTCACTGTTCTATCTGGCACAGCCGCTGACGGTGGTGTTAGGTGCGCCGCTGGCTGCCTGGCTGATTGAGCAGCACGGCCTGTTCGGCCTGTCCGGTTGGCGGGTGATGTTCCTCGGTGTATCTGTTCCGGCCATTATCGTCGGTATCATTACCTGGTTCTATCTGGTGGATCGTCCGGCCGATGCCAAGTGGCTTAACGCCGATGAGAAACGCTGGCTGGTCAGTGAACTGGAAAGCGAACATGCCACTAAAAATCACAGCAAACACCCTAGCGTGATGACCGTGATGTTCAATAAACGCGTCTGGGTACTGTGCCTGATTTACTTCGGTTTTATTTACGGCCTCTACGCGCTGGCGTTCTTCCTGCCCACGATTATCGCGGGTTTCCAACAGCAGTTCGGCACGACGTTCAACGTCATGGATAAAGGGCTGATTACCGCGATCCCTTACTTGCCTGCGGCCATCGTGATGTATTTCTGGTCGCGTGATGCAACGCGCCGCGGTTGTCGTTCATGGCACATCGCCATCCCAGCGTTGACCGGTGCGATCAGCATTCCGCTGGCGCTGTTTATGGAATCCCCTACGGCGACCATTGCGGTGATTACCGTAACGGCCTGCTCCATTTTCGCTGCGCTACCTAATTTCTGGACATTACCGACCCAGTTCCTGACGGGAGCGTCAGCGGCGGCAGCCATCGCACTCATCAATACCATTGGCAATGTTGCCGGATTTTCAGCGGGATACATCACCGGTGCGGTACGGGGGGTAACGGGAACCTACGTGCTGCCCATGATGATTGTCGGGGGGCTGATGCTGCTCTCCGCCGTGTTGATTGTCCTGCTCAGCCGTTCGGATCGGGTATCGAAAGCCGCATCAGCCACACAGGAGCATTGATATGACGTATTTGTTCAACCAACCTTCCGCCTTTGCCCGGGAACTGACCGAAGGCTTTGTGGCGGCGCATGCTGACAAAGTGCGTCAGGTACCAGGCGGTGTGGTCAGAAGCACTCGCAGTCGTGAAGGTGGGGTCGCCATTGTGGTCGGGGGTGGCTCCGGCCACTACCCGGCGTTTGCCGGACTGGTCGGGCAGGGGCTGGCGCACGGCGCGGCGATGGGCAACCTGTTTGCTTCGCCATCAGCCCAGCAGATCTGTAGCGTTGCCCGAGCGGCACACAATGGTGGTGGCGTACTGCTGACGTTCGGTAACTATGCGGGCGATGTGCTTCATTTCGGACAGGCTAAGGCGCGTCTGAATGCGGAAGGTATCCCGTGTGAGCTGCTAGCGGTTACCGATGACATTTCCAGCGCGCCACTGAACGAATGGCAAAAGCGTCGTGGGGTAGCGGGCGATCTGATGGTCTTTAAGGCTGCCTCTGCGGCGGCGGAAGCGGGCTATGATTTGGCCGCCGTACTTGAGGTTGCCGAGCGCGCCAACCAGCGCACCCGCTCGCTCGGCGTGGCCTTCTCTGGCTGTACCCTGCCGGGCGCGGAACACCCGTTGTTCACCGTTCCTGAAGGAATGATGGCGGTAGGCATGGGGATTCACGGCGAACCGGGTATCCGTGATGCCCCTATTTCAACCGCTGATGAACTGGCTGAGCTGTTGGTCAGTTCACTGTTGAAAGAGGTACCGCAAGGCATCACGACGCTCTCCGGACAGCGGATTAGCGTGGTACTCAACGGCCTCGGCGGGGTGAAATACGAAGAATTGTTTGTGGTTTATCGCCGCGTTTCACAACTGCTGGTTGAGCAGGGGCTGACGGTGGTCGAGCCGGAAGTCGGTGAACTGGTAACTAGCTTTGATATGGCGGGTCTATCGCTCACGTTGTTCTGGCTCGATGAGGAACTGGAGCGTTTCTGGCGTGCGCCTGCTGATGCACCGGCATTCCGTAAAGGCAGTATGTCTCCCGCCGAACCGCTGGCTGAGCGGACATTCACGGCAGAACTCGATGTGATCCCAGCCGCGACGGCGGCATCGAAAGCAACGGCACACTGTGTTGCGGCGGCGTTGAACGCGGCGCGTGACATTGTACTGGCTAACGTCACCGAGTTGGGCCGTATCGATGCCATTGCCGGAGATGGCGATCACGGCATTGGCATGGAGCGTGGGGTGATTGCCGCAGCGGAAAAGGCCGCGGAGATGCTGGAACGGCAGGCAGGCGCTGGCACGTTATTGCAACGTGCGGCAGATGCCTGGGCCGATCGCGCAGGAGGAACGTCTGGCGCAATCTGGGGTGTCGCGTTGAATGCGCTGGGAACGGTGTTGGGTGATGAGCAACGCCCTGACGGTCGCCGCGTGGCTGACGGTATACGTCAGGCCAAAGAGAGCGTGATGCATTTTGGTAAAGCGAAACCGGGGGATAAAACGCTGGTGGATGCACTCATCCCCTTTAGTTTGGCACTGACGCAACGAGTCGAAGCGGGAATGCGCTTGCCAGAAGCCTGGCAGCAGGCTGCGCAGTGTGCCCAACAGGCCGCTGACGACACGGCACAGCTGTTACCCAAAATTGGTCGCGCCCGCCCGCTGGCAGAAAAAAGTCTGGGCACGCCCGATGCGGGGGCGATATCGCTAGCCATGATCCTTGAGGCGGTGTCGGCCGTGTTGAACAGCGATACGACGCCGACTCCTTCGCATCAGACGGCGACGCAAGCGGAGAGTGAGCGATGAGTTCGCGCAAATTAACGCTGGGCGTCAGCCTGAAAATGTATTTCGGCTATCAGCAGACACTCGACTGGTGCCAGAAAATCCATGAGATAGCCGAACAGCATCCGCTGGCATCACTGCCCTCGGCCCGGCTGTTTGTGCTGCCCGCCTTCCCGACGTTAGCGCCCGTAGTGCAGCGCTTTGCCCGGTCACCCGTTCATGTCGGTGCACAAGATCTGCACTGGGCGGATAACGGAGCCTTCACCGGAGAAGTGAGCGGCACCATGCTGCATGAAATGGGGTGTCGCTATGTCGAAATCGGGCATGCCGAGCGTCGTCGCTATTTTGGCGAAACGGATGAGCATTTCGCGCTGAAAACGGCGGCGGCCTGGCGTAATGGGCTAACGCCGGTACTGTGCGTAGGCGAGGAGAAACGTGGCTCGACGCAACAAGCCATCGACACCTGCCAGGCTCAATTAGACGCGGCACTGAATCTGGCCCAGAAGCAAGAGCTGACGGGCGATCTGGTACTGGCGTATGAACCGCAGTGGGCGATTGGTAGTACGGAGCCCGCCCCGACAGCGTACATCAGCGAGGTCTGTCAGGCATTAAAACAGCATTTTCCAACACAGGCAGGCGTGCGCGAGGGGCGAATTATTTATGGCGGCAGTGCCGGGCCGGGATTGCTGAGTCAGCTTGGTGACGCCGCTGATGGCCTGTTTTTGGGGCGTTTTGCCCATGACCCGTCGGCGTTTAACGCCATTATGGATGAAGCCTTCATGCTCTGTTCGCAGGCGTAAGTGAGAGGAAATAAATATGGCAATTGGATTAAGTACCTATGCGTTCTTCTGGCGAGCCTCTTCCCGCGTGCCGAATCCGCTGGGGTTGGAAGCCATGCTGGAGCAAACCGCAGAGTCTGGTGCGGGCGTTTTCCAGATTTGTGATTACGCGGCGGTGGAAGCACTCTCGTCTGCCGAGTTGGAAAAATTGCGGCAGCGCGCGGTCGATCTCGGTATTCAACTGGAATTGGGAACACGAGGGCTCGCCACGGATCACCTGACACGCTATCTCACGTTGGCTCGCGCGCTGGATGTCCGTTTTATCCGCACCATGTTCAACACAGCAACACATAAGCCGACACAAGACGAGGCGCTTGCTTTGCTGCGCCGCGTGCTGCCTGAGCTTGAGCAGCACAACATCCAACTGGGATTGGAAACTTATGAGCAGGTAAGAACGCGCGACGTGCTGGCGGTCGTTGACGCCATCGACAGTCCGGCACTGGGAATTTGTCTCGATCCTGGCAACTGTGTTGCCGCCCTGGAATATCCGCGTGAGGTGATTGAACTAACGGCCTCGCGGGTAGTTAACCTGCACATCAAAGATTTTGCGTTTGCCCGTCAGGAAGGTTGGGTGGGCTTTACCTATTCCGGCTGTCTGCTGGGAACTGGCCTGCTGGATTACGACGCGCTTCACCAGGTCGTTCATCCGAACGAACGAAACATTAATCAGATCGTCGAGCATTGGCTGCCGTGGCAGGCCAATGCGGAAGAAACGTGCCGTCTGGAAGACGCCTGGACGCGCCATAGCCTGAATTATCTCTACACGCGCAATCCCTATGCGAACCGTTCATCACACATTCTTTGAATATCCCAAATCCGAGGAGTAACAATCATGGCTGCTGAATTAAAAACCATTACTGTACTGGGCGCTGGCGGTAAAATGGGCATGCGTATCTCTGCCAATTTCCAGAAAAGTGACTATCAGGTGTTTTACTGCGAGAACTCGCCGCGGGCGCAGGAGCAAGTGGTTGCCGCAGGCAGAGAATTGTCCGTTGCTGAGCAGGTGATTCCTGAAAGCGACGTGGTGATTCTGGCCGTTCCTGATATTGCTTTGAAAGTGGTCTCTGAACTTGTTGTCCCGCAGATGAAAAGCAACGCGGTGCTGCTGACGCTGGACCCGGCGGCGGCCTATGCCAATCTTATCGCCAAGCGTGATGATATCGATTACGCCGTTGCCCATCCGTGCCATCCTTCCGTATTTCTGGATCGTTTCACGCCGGAAGAACATGCCGATGCATTTGGCGGCGTGGCCGCGCCACAGCACGTTGCCGCCTCTTATGAGGCGGGCAGTGACGAGCAGAAGGCCACCTTAGCGCGCGTGGTTAAAGTGATGTATGGCCCGGTGATTGATGTGCACTGGGTGACGGTAAAACAGCTGGCCTATCTGGAACCGACGCTGGTTGAAACCGTCGCCTGTATGGTTGGCACATTGATGAAAGAAGCGCTGGATGAAACTATCAACACAATTGGCGTACCGGAGGCCGCGGCGAAAGCTATGCTTTATGGACACATTCAGATCGCGCTGGCGGTGGCTTTCCGCAGCACGAATCCGTTCTCGGATGCGTGTATGATCGCGATTGAATACGGTAAAGAGAACATCATCAAGCCGGATTGGAAGAAAATTTTCGACGAGAAAGAGCTCGATCTGGTGATTGCCAAAATGCTGAAGATTGATGCCATTCAGCGGTAATGTGTCACGTTGCCGGAGTCAGTATTTTTGTCTGGCTCCGGCGCTTCTGCCTCTGTCCGTTTGCGCCACCATCAGGGATAATCTCGCTGGGCTTGAGCCTCTTCTCCCAGCGTGTAACAATTATTCATTGCGACGGTTTTCATCTGTAGACACAGCGTCTGTATAAACCGATCCCCTTGTGTAAGGAAAATGTGACCAGATGGAAAAACAATCAGGATCTCAGGAAAGCGAACTTCTGACTGAAATCGCCGTTGCTTATTATCAGGACGAAATTACTCAGGAAGAGATTGCCAAGAAATTCGGTATTTCGCGCATCAAAGTCGGGCGTTTGCTGAAACGAGCGAAAGAAGAAGGCATTGTTGAAATTACCGTGCGCTATCATCCGGTCTTCAGCACGCGTCTTGAACAGCAAATGCTGGAGCGCTTTTCGATCAAGCGTGCGCTGATTGCACTCGACCATCAGGATGAAGAAGAGCAGCGTCGGCAGGTTGCGGCACTAGTTTCCAACTATCTGGCGCTGTCGTTGAAAGACGATACCGTGGTCGCCGTTGGACAAGGACGTAATGTGGCGGCGGTCGCCGACCATGTGAGCAACGTGACGGAACGTAACTGCCGCTTTATCTGCGGTATCGGCGGAACACACCGTCCCGGTGATGCGATTAACGCCGACCATATCAGCCGCCGTCTGGCAAAGAAATTTGGTGGCAGCAGCGAAACGCTGTATTCACCCGCTTATGTCGAAAACCGGGCGCTCAAAGAAGCCTTCATGCAGAACGGCACCATTAAGGAAACGCTGGATCGGGCGCGCAAGGCCGATATCGCGCTGGTGGGCATTGGGGATATGAATGAGAACAGCTACATGGTTAAACTCGGCTGGTTCACCCCGCATGAAATTATTGATGCCAGCCTCAATCAGGGCGTGATTGGGGATATCGCCGGATATGACTTCTTTAACGCGCAGGGCCAGCATGTGGATACGGTGATGAACGAACGGGTGATTGGCGTGAGTATTGAAGAGCTACATAAAATCCCCTGCGTGATTGCGATTGCTTCTGAAAATACCAAAGCCTTAGCGATTCTCGGCGCGCTACGCACCGGAGCCATCGATATTATCGCCACCAGTGCAGGTAATATTCGTACTATTCTGAATATGACGCAGTAACCTCTCTTTCTCTGTTGCGTGGTGTGTTTGCATCACGCGACGATCTTCCCGTTTTCTCTGAATTTCTCTCAATTATCCCGTTTGGTGTATCCGATTTTGGCTGCAAATCGAACAAAAAACCGTCAAATAAAATAACTATATTAACCAGCATTCCCCCTCAGTTTTTGCCATCCTCGGTAGTTTAGCTATACGCAAACACTATACTGGGTACTCTTGACCCTACAGACACAACACAACAAAACCGAAAAGGTACATAAGATGGATGAACAGCTAAAGCAAAGCGCCCTTGATTTCCACCAGTATCCGATCCCCGGCAAAATTCAGGTTTCCCCGACTAAGCCGCTGGCGACGCAGCGCGATCTGGCGCTGGCATATTCTCCCGGTGTTGCGGCTCCCTGTCTGGAAATTGCGGCAGATCCGCTAGCTGCCTACAAATACACCGCGCGCGGCAATCTGGTCGCCGTGATCTCTAACGGAACCGCCGTTCTCGGTCTCGGCAATATCGGCGCACTGGCCGGTAAGCCGGTGATGGAAGGCAAGGGCGTTCTGTTCAAAAAATTCTCCGGCATTGATGTTTTCGATATCGAAGTCGACGAGTTGGATCCGGACAAGCTGATCGATGTGATCGCTGCGCTGGAGCCGACGTTCGGCGGTATCAATCTGGAAGACATCAAAGCGCCTGAGTGCTTCTACATCGAGAAGAAGCTGCGTGAGCGCATGAAGATTCCCGTCTTCCATGACGATCAGCACGGCACGGCGATCATCTGTACTGCTGCGGTTCTGAACGGCCTGCGCGTAGTAGAAAAAAATATCTCTGATGTGCGTCTGGTGGTGTCCGGTGCGGGCGCAGCGTCTATCGCCTGTCTGAACCTGCTGGTGGCGCTGGGTCTCCAGAAGCACAACATCGTGGTGTGTGATTCGCGCGGCGTGATTTTCCACGGTCGTGACGAAAATATGGAAGAGACCAAAGCGGCGTATGCGGTGGAGGATAACGGTGCCCGTAAGCTGGCGGACGTGATCCCGGATGCGGACATCTTCCTCGGTTGCTCCGGTCCTGGCGTGCTGACGCCGGAAATGGTGAAAACCATGGCCCCGCGTCCGCTGATCATGGCGTTGGCAAACCCGGAGCCAGAAATTCTGCCGCCGTTGGCGAAGGAAGTGCGCCCGGATGCGATTATTTGTACCGGCCGTTCCGACTACCCAAATCAGGTGAACAACGTGCTGTGCTTCCCGTTCATCTTCCGTGGCGCGCTGGATGTGGGTGCGACCACGATTAACGAAGAGATGAAGCTGGCTTGCGTACATGCGATTGCTGATCTGGCGCTGGCAGAGCAAAGTGAAGTGGTGGCCTCTGCTTACGGCGATCAAGAGCTGTCATTCGGCCCGGATTACCTGATTCCGAAGCCGTTCGATCCACGTCTGATCATCAAGATCGCACCGGCGGTGGCGAAGGCGGCAATGGATTCCGGCGTGGCGACGCGTCCGATCGAGGATTTCGACGCCTATATCGAAAAACTGACCCAGTTCGTCTACAAAACCAACCTGTTCATGAAGCCGATCTTCGCGCAGGCGCGTCAGCAGCCGAAACGTGTCGTATTCGCGGAAGGTGAAGATGCGCGTGTGCTGCACGCCACGCAGGAGCTGGTGACGCTGGGTCTGGCGTTCCCGATTCTGATTGGTCGTCCGAGCGTCATTGAAATGCGTCTGCAAAAGCTGGGGCTGCAACTGACCATCGGTAAAGATTTCGAAGTGGTCAATAACGAATCGGATCCGCGCTTCAAAGAATACTGGAGCGAGTATTTCCAACTGATGAAGCGTCGCGGCGTATCGCAGGAAAAAGCGCAGCGCGCGGTGATCGGTAACCCAACGCTGATCGGGGCCATCATGGTTCACCGTGGCGAAGCGGATGCGCTGATTTGTGGCACGATTGGCACCTATGAAGAGCATTTTGATGTGGTTGAGAAAGTGTTCGGCTACCGCGAAGGCGTACAGGCTGCGGGGGCGATGAACGCGCTGCTGCTGCCGAGCGGCAACACCTTTATCGCTGATACCTATGTCAACGCGGATCCGACGCCGGAACAGTTGGCAGAAATCACGCTGATGGCGGCAGAAAGCGTACGCCGTTTCGGTATCGAGCCGAAAGTTGCGCTGCTGTCGCATTCCAGCTTCGGCACCTCGGATTCTCCGACGGCGCAGAAGATGCGTGCCACGCTGGCGCTGGTCAACAAGCTGGCTCCGGAGCTGGAGATCGATGGCGAGATGCACGGCGATGCCGCGCTGGTGGAAGCTATCCGCCGCGAGCAGATGCCGGACAGCCCGCTGAAAGGTTCGGCTAACATCCTGATCATGCCGAACATGGAGTCTGCGCGTATCAGCTATAACCTGTTGCGCGTGTCGTCTTCAGAAGGCGTGACGGTAGGGCCGGTACTGATGGGGATCTCGAAACCAGCCCACATCCTGACGCCGATTGCCTCGGTGCGCCGGATCGTGAACATGGTGGCGCTGGCGGTGGTGGAAGCACAAACTCAGCCGCTGTAAGTCATTTCCAGTCATACAGACAAACCCAGCCAGAAATCGGCTGGGTTTTTTATTTATCGCAATTTATCGACCAAATAGTCGCCTGACTAAGATGAATCAATGGAATAATTTTGGTTTTATGCCATGATCCCGCCTCGTCTTTAGGGGGAGACTCCCCGGACTTGATAAAAAAACCAACGAGCGACTATCGGTTATGGCAACACGCGCAGTGAATGAGAACACAGTAGAAAAAAACGGTATAGGAAAGCGTCTTCCTTCGCTGTTTGGCGGGTCGATGATTATTGCAGGGACGATTATTGGTGCCGGGATGTTTTCCCTGCCGGTGGTGATGTCGGGGGCCTGGTTTTTCTGGTCATTTGCCGTGCTGGTGTTTACCTGGTTTTGTATGTATCACTCGGGGCTGATGATACTGGAAGCTAACCTTAATTATCCGACTGGCTCCAGCTTCGATACGCTGACTAAAGATCTGCTGGGCAAGCGTTGGAATGTCATTAACGGCATATCGATCGCCTTTGTCCTCTATATCCTGACTTACGCCTACATTTCGGCGAGTGGTTCCATTATCCATCACACGCTTGCTGAGATGTCGGTTGATTTCTCTGCACGCATTGGTGGCTTCCTGTTTGCGCTGTTTGTCGCGTTGACCGTATGGTGGAGCACCGCAGCGGTGAGCCGCATGACTGCTTTTTTTCTGGCAGCAAAGGTACTGACCTTTTTCATGACGTTCGGCAGCCTGCTGTGGAATGTGAAGCCAACGGTATTGTTGAATGTGGCGGAGCCGGCACCCAGCTATCTGCCTTATGTGCTGATGACGCTGCCATTCTGCCTGGCATCTTTCGGTTTTCATGGTAACGTCCCCAGCCTGGTGAAGCACTACGGCCGTGAACCGCAGATCATCAAGCGCTGCCTGTTTATTGGCAGTTTGCTGGCGCTAGTGATGTATGCCATCTGGCTGATTGGCACGATGGGAAACATTGCCCGTCCTGACTTTATCGGGATTGCGGAGCGGGGCGGTAATATTGACGTGCTGGTGCAGGCGTTGGCTGGGGTGTTGAATAGCCCTTATCTGGACGTGCTGCTCACTGTCTTTTCCAACTTTGCCGTCGCCTGTTCGTTTCTCGGCGTGACGCTGGGGCTGTTTGATTATCTGGCAGATTTGCTGAAGTTTGACGATAGCCGAATGGGAAGAGCCAAAACAGCACTGGTGACCTTTCTGCCGCCGGTCATCGGTGGCCTGCTATATCCGAACGGCTTTATTTATGCGATTGGCTTCGCCGGGCTGGCCGCTACGGTGTGGGCGGTGATTACGCCCGCGTTGCTGGCTCGCGCGTCGCGCGTCCGCTTCGGTAGCCCGCTGTTTCGCGTGCGGGGCGGTAATGCGATGATTGCGTTGGTGCTGCTATTTGGTATCGGCACCGCGCTGATACACATTCTTTCCAGCCTTGATCTGCTGCCAGTGTATCGCTAAGTCAGTATCGCCATCCTGTTTTGCCTGTTAAAAGAGCAGCAAACGCGGGATGGCGAGAACTTCAGGCCATTATGGCTTTTTTGACTGCTGCAACCACTTGTCCAGCTCATTAGCAAACTGCTGACGGTCCCGCTGATTTAATGCGCTGGGGCCACCGGTTTGTATCCCGCTGGCTCGCATGGTATCCATAAAGTCCCGCATGTTCAGCCGTTCCCGAATGGTATCCGGCGTATAGCGCTCTCCGCGCGGATTCAACGCGATGCCGCCTTTTTCTATCACTTCCGATGCCAGCGGAATATCCGCAGTGATCACCAGATCGCCAGCTTCAACGCGCTGCACGATCTCATTGTCGGCGACGTCAAATCCCGCCGAGACGCGCAGCGTGCGAATAAAGCGCGACGGCGGTACTTTTATGGTCTGGTTAGCAACCAGCGTGACCTGTGTTTGTGTGCGATCCGCCGCGCGAAATAGCACTTCTTTGATGACGTTAGGACAGGCGTCGGCATCGACCCAAATCTGCATGACTTATGCTTCCTTGTTGTGCGTGTGACTTTCAGCCAGCCAGTCTTTGGCCGGTAAAAAATCTTGATACAGCAGGGCTTCCGGGCTACCCGGTTCAGTCTGATGCTGGTATTCCC
Organism: Pectobacterium sp. HCp5_1; assembly: GCF_032905925.1. Lineage (NCBI taxonomy): Bacteria > Pseudomonadati > Pseudomonadota > Gammaproteobacteria > Enterobacterales > Pectobacteriaceae > Pectobacterium > Pectobacterium sp. HCp5_1. The sequence continues at coordinate 83,066 of NZ_JAUMIO010000010.1, read as the reverse complement.
AGCGTGCCAGCGGTGGCATGGACATCAAAATTGATTCGGTGCGTCCACCGCTTTGCAGACCAAACAGCGTACCGCGATCCCAAATCAGGTTAAATTCCACATAGCGGCCGCGACGATAGAGCTGGAATTCGCGCTCGCGTTCTCCCCAAGGCAGATCTTTACGCCGTTCAACGATGGGCAGATAGCCATCAAGGAAGCCGTTACCGACGGCGCGAATGAAGGCAAAGCTGGTAGCAAAATCGGGCTCGTTGAGATCGTCGAAAAAGAGTCCGCCGACACCGCGCGCTTCGTTACGATGCTTCAGGAAGAAGTAATCGTCGCACCACTTTTTATAGCGCGGGTACACATCGTCACCGAACGGCTGGCACAGGTCGTGAGCGGTCTGATGCCAGTGCACTGCGTCCTCTTTGAAACCATAATAGGGCGTAAGATCGAAGCCGCCGCCAAACCACCAAACCGGTTCTTCTCCCGGTTTCTCGGCGATGAACAGGCGCACATTGGCGTGGCTGGTGGGGATATAAGGGCTCAGCGGATGAATGACCAGCGACACGCCCATTGCCTGAAAGCTGCGGCCTGCCAGATCCGAACGATGGGTGCTGGCTGAAGGCGGTAACGACTTACCGATAATATGAGAAAAATTTACGCCCGCGCGTTCAAAGATGCGTCCGCCGGACAGCACGCGACTGCACCCGCCGCCGCCTTCGGCACGCTGCCACTCATCTTTGGCGAAATCGGCTTCGCCATCGATCGCTGCAAGCTGCTGGCAGATATCTTCCTGTAAGCTAAGCAAAAAATGTTTTACCGCATTGACGTCAGACATAGTGGGCATCTCGTTTCTTTGGCGATGGAGCACAATAATAAAGGCGGGCAGTATACCATCAATAAAATCGATCCCCGGTCACCTGTTGTGTGATTCCTGACGGCGGCGCGCAATTTGAGATTGCGTCTGATAAAAATCACGCGATAATCACGATTTACCTTATTGCAAAATGGCGACTGTGATGGAAATCCGCATATTCAGGCAGGATGACTTTGAAGCCGTGATCACCCTCTGGGAACGCTGTGATTTGCTGCGCCCGTGGAACGATCCTGAAATGGACATCGAACGTAAGCTCAATCACGATCCCGATCTGTTTCTGGTCGCAGAGGTGAACGGTGAACTGGTGGGATCGGTGATGGGCGGTTACGACGGCCACCGCGGATCGGCATATTATCTGGGCGTACACCCTGATTTTCGCGGGCGCGGCATTGCGAATGCGTTGATTAGCCGTCTGGAGAAAAAGCTCATTGCCCGCGGCTGCCCGAAGATTCACCTGATGGTGCGCGAGGACAACGATGCTGTCATCGGTATGTATGAAAAGCTCGATTATGAGATCGTTGACTGCATCACGCTGGGAAAACGCTTGATTGAAGATCGGGAATATTGATCGCTATTGCGTTGATGCTAAACCGTTATCCCTGCACCGCCTCTCCCCCCGAGTTATCCCCTTTTAGTAAAAGTGCGCCTCTGTTAGCGCACTTTTTTCATTTAACCTCAATGCGTTACTGTGATTTGTAATGATATTGCCTGCAGTTTGTTAGACTTTGTGGGTAACAGTTTTCATTTGTAAAACGATTCTCATTTGTATTATTATTTATTAATGTTGTCCGATCGGCCTTGACATGTTTTTTTGTGTTCCGATCTTGCTTACATTTTATCGCCTGGAAGATTGTGATTGCACGACTGACACCAGGAAGTTGAAGTTTAAGAGATGGAGTTGGATAGTGAGTCGTGAAAATCTTCAGGGGGCTTTGCTGGGTGCGAACCGCACTGGCCGCGGCGCATTGCTGGGCTCTCGTCCTCTTGCTCATTCCTATCCAACCGCAGCGCTGACCGCCGATGTGCCTAACTGGCGTTCGCTGGCATTCTTTGTTTTGTCCTGTGTTGCGCATGCGGCGCTGGCGCTTTTCTTTCTATTGCACTCTTCCCCGAAAGAAAGCATTGAAGATATGGCGGGAAATGCAGGCGGAAGCATGCAGGTCACGATGATGGCTGCGGCAATGACGCAGCAGGCTGATTCATCCCCTCCTACCGTAGAATCTTCCGATCCTCCCGTTGTGGCGACGCAAACCGTTTCTTTAGAACAACCTATTTCCCCCCCGTTACCAGAACACCCCAACCCGGTTATTAAACAACCTGTCATTGAGCGCAAGCCCGTCACACCCGTTGCGGAAAAGAAGCCGCCCGTGCGTGAGAGAAAGCAGCCTGAAAAGAAACCTGAGAACAAACCAAAAGAACAACAGCAGGTGACGCAGCAGCAGACAGAGAAAAAGAGTGAGTCTCCCGTAGCGACAAGCCAGACCGGCGATGCGCCTTCACCAATGCAAGCCTCTGCTGGTATGCCGGGGAGTGCGGCGACCGCTAAGGCTGGAGAAAGTGATAGCGGTCAGGCTGCGCGTGGTGCAGGGAAAAGTAATAGCCAAAATTTTAAAGCGCTGCATCGCCGCGTGAATTATCCCTCTCGGGCAAAAGCGCTGGGTGTGGAAGGAAAAGTGCGCGTCAAATTCGATATTACCGGTAGCGGTACGGTCACTAACGTACAGATTCTGTCTGAAACGCCAGACGGCGTATTTGGCGATGACGTGATGAAAGACATGGCGCGCTGGCGCTATCGCACGGAGGCACCGGTGGAGAATCAGGTGGTTTCCATCGTTTTCAAACTGAATGGACACATTCGGGTTGACGACCAGCAATAAATATTACATGTGGAATTTACAATAATATTTTATTTTTCAAATGATTATGCTTATTGGGGATTTTGAATAAATGAATAAGAACGTCTATTTAATGATGCTATTGTCATTATTATCAGGGCCTGCACTCGCACAGCAAAATGATACCTCTGCCGATGAAAATCAGCAGAAAAACAAGACAGAAACCGAAGAAGAACAGCAGGGTGATTCCTCTTCGGAAAATGGCGAAGATACGATTTTAGTCCGCTCAACCCCGACCAGTCAGTCGATGGGCACGCAGATTATTAATGCTGAGCAGATTAAAAAGATGCCTACTGGAAACGGTTCGATACCGGAGTTATTAAAGAATAACGCTGCTGTGCAGTTCTCGAACACAGCGAATAGCAGCAATACGCCGGGCGAGTTGGCTCCAGAGAACGTCTCGTTCCACGGCGAGAAATTTTATAACAATAATTTTATGATCGATGGGCTATCGAATAATAGCAATATCAACCCTGGAGCCAATAAGGGGCAGCTAGATGGCGATCCTGATGGTTACAATGCGACAGATCTACCTGCGGGTGGGACACAGTCATTCTGGATTAACTCGGAGCTGATTGAATCGCTGGAAGTATTTGATAGCAACATATCCGCTAAGTACGGTGATTTTACTGGCGGTGTTGTGGATGCCAAACTGATGGACCCTAAACTGGATAATGTATTTGGCAAGGTTTCTTATCGTACCTCGAGCGATAGTTGGACCCGTTATCACATTGATTCCAACATTAGCGAAGACTTCTATTCTGCGACTAACCTGTACTACCAGCCGAAATTTAAGAAGCAGTTCTACTCGGCCACCTTTAATCAGCCGTTAAGTGATAAAGCGGGATTTATTTTTGCCTATAACCGGCAGCAGTCAGATATTCCCTATTATCATCAGTATTTGCAACAGTGGGACGATCAGGAACGGATTAGTGAAACCTACCTGCTAAAAGGCGTCTATTTGGCGGATAATGGTGATATTGTTCGCATGATGGGCATGTATTCTCCGCACGAATCAAAATATTATAAACGAGATGTTAAAAACGGTTCGTTCACTAATACTGGTGGTGGTTACCGTTTTAATATGGAGTGGGAGCACAATGCCAACTGGGGGAAAGTGATCAGCTTGGCGGGATATCAGTCTGAACAAAATAAAATTGAACATGAGTCAAATTCTTTTCAGACATGGAATCGTTACAGTACAAGGGATAATTTTATTTCCGAAAAAATTGACTGGGTTAGTTCTCTTCCTGCTGGTAACTATCAAAATTCATTAATAGGCGGATCCGGAACGTTTGCAACAGAAAAAAGCACAATTACATTAAAGCAGGACTATGAGCTTAACCCTTTAGCAATTTGGGGAACCCAGCATCAGTTAGATTTAGGCTGGCAAGTTGATTCTTATAATACAAGATACCGCCGCTTTAGCGATGTTAGCTCAAGCCGAGCAAGACCAACTTTTGATAAAAATACAGTGTGTCAGGCTGGGGATGACTATTGTATTGCCGGGGAACAATATTTCAAAGGCCGGACTCTATATCCAGAACGTACCGTTGAGGGAAGTTATACTAATTACGCCGTTTACCTTCAGGACAGTATTTCTTTTGGCCGTGTAGAAGTGACCCCCGGCGTGCGTGCTAGTTATGATGATTTTCTGGAGAACCTGAATTTCGCGCCCCGTTTTTCTGCCTCTTATGATGTCTTCGGCGACCGGTCAACACGTCTGTTTGGTGGGGCGAATCGCTATTATGGCGCGAATATGCTGTCGTATAAGCTGCGTCAGGGGATTAACACGAATATTATTCAAAACCGTACGTCAGCCAGCGATCCATGGGTTTCCAACCCTGCAAGAATTGCGGGTCTTGACTACGATATTTCTGATTTAAACACGCCTTACAGTGACGAAATAACACTGGGGTTATCACAGCGTGTGATGAATACGGTGTGGACGGCAAAGTGGGTTAATCGTAAGGGAAAAGATCAGTTTGGTGCTGAATCAATGACCGTTGATGGGCAACGCTACCGTGTAATGAATAATGCTGGCCGGACGGAAGGGAATACATTGTCTCTGGAAGTGGAGCCAATTAGCCCGCACCGTTTCAGTTTCGCGGAAGTCAATTGGAAATTGGGTGCCAGCATTGCAGAAAATAAAGCTAACTCGATTGCTTATTACGATGACGTGAGTTCAGATGAGAATCGGGTGATTGTTGATAATAAGTTGATGTATAAGGGTGACATGGATGCGATGGATTTCAATACGCCATGGCGTGCCTTCCTGAATGTGGATACTTACTTCCCGGCGGTTCGTCTTAACTGGGGGCAGCGCGTAGGCTATACCTCCGGCTACAAAGGCTATACGACCTTGTCATCTGCGACGGTGTGTCCAGGCGGTAGCTCTGCGTGTAATGCCGACCCAGGCTTTACAGGAAGCGCTATAGAATATATCTCCACTAAATATGACGATTTTATCTCCTACGACTGGCGTTTCTCCTATTCTCAGCCGGTATACAAAACTCAGACGCTGGATATCACGTTGGATGTACTGAACGTTTTGGATAACGTAGTAGAAACTCAGCAGAAGGTGAGTTCGCTTAACAGCACCGTCACCTATAAACCCGGCCGTCAGTTCTGGCTTGGCGTCGCTTACACCTGGTAAATCCTATGCCCTGTCATTCGTCACATGCTGACGAATGACGGGGCATTTTGCATTGATGCATTCAGAAATTGCCTTGCAGGCAAAAATAAAAACGAAAAGGTTGTTATGAACTGGAAGAAATGTTGCTGGTTGTCGCTAACGGCTGTTGGCCTGTTAGCGGGGAGTCTGGTGAGTCAGGCCGAAGAAATCAAAAGTCCGTTGCCGGTTTTTAAAGAAGGGACGCTGGCGAATGGATTTCGCTACACCCTCGTACCGCTGGAAGGGCAGAAGTCGCGGGTCGATATTCGCCTGATTGTTGATGTCGGCTCGATCGATGAGAAAGACAATGAATCCGGCGTGGCGCATATCGTGGAGCACATGGTGTTCCGCGCCAGCGAGGCGTTTCCTCAAGGCGTCAGTACCGAACTGCACAAGCAAGGGTGGGTACGCGGTCAGAGCTATAACGCGGTGACCAACTACGAGCGTACTATGTACATGATGAGTCCGCCGAAAGGGAATCGCGATCTGGGCACGACGCTACAGGCGCTGAGCCAGATGACGGGCCATGCCAAGCTGCTGCAAAACGATCTCGACGATGAGCGCAAAATTATTCTGGAAGAGTGGCGTGGCAAGCTGGGCGTAGCGGAACGCATGAATCAGCAGCGCGTACAGGCGATTCGCCATGACTCTCGTTATCCTTCCCGCCCGACGATTGGCACGGAAGCGTCGATTAACGACACGCCAGCCAGCGTACTGCAAGATTTCTATCAACGCTGGTATCACCCGTCGAATATGCGTTTGATGATTATTGGTGATATCACGCCTGCGGATGCCGAACGTGAAATTCAACGCTATTTTGCGCCGTTGCCAAATGTCACTGTACCAGCCCGTGATTACTACGAGCCGCTGTTGAAACCGCAGCTCAAAGTCGCGCGTTTACAGGATAGCCAAAGTGGTAGCAGCCAGGTGTCATTTGTCTATCGTTTCAATGATAAAGACACATTCGGTCAACCTGAGTATCGCCACCGCTTGCTCACGCAAATCACGATGTCTGCGTTACTGCGCCAGGTTCGTCGACAACAGGCGGAGCTGCCGCAAGATGCCAGTAGCCTGGTCGTGCGTAAATCGGATATTGGGAAAACCACGGCAGCGCTGGGCTTCTTTGCGAATGTGATGCCGGGTGGTCATGATGCAGCGATGTCTGCCGTACTGAAAGAAATTGAGCGGTTTAAACGCTATCCGTTAAACGAGCAAGACATTACGGAGATCACCTCTGACATTCGTGAAGTCGCACAGCGTATGGCTAACAAGCAGGAAGTACGCGAGTTCTCCGATTGGGTTCAGCAGTTGACCATTGTCTGGCAGCAGGATCGTCCTTATGTCGGCAGCCAGCAGCGCGGTAAAGACGCGCTCGAAGCACTGGATACCATCACGGCAGAAGACGTGAACCGTCATTTGCAACGCTGGTTAGCGTCACCGGATACGTTGGTACAGTTTAGCGTGCCGGGCGCGACGCCGTTCACGTTGCCGAAGCCGGATGCGATTCGTAAGTTACAGGCACAGTGGGCAGCCGCGACGCTGGCACCATTACAGGTAGAAAAAGAGAAGGTCATCCCTGAATTGCCTGCCGTAACGCAAAGTGGGAAACGCACGGCTGTCAAGACCTTCGCCGCACAGAAGGTCGAGCAGTGGCAGTTGAGTAATGGTGACCGCGTAGTATGGCTGCGTGCGCCAGAGGCGGGTAAAAAAGTCTACTTCACAGCAGTGAGCGACGCGGGATATTTATCGACGTCGACCAATCCGTGGCAGGTACAGCTGGCAAGCCAATTAGTCAACCAAAGTGGACCGGCAACATGGAGCGGTGAAGCGCTCAGTAACTGGAAAAAGGAAAAAGCGCTGTCTTTGGGCATCGCTCAGGAAGCGGATCAACTGACGGTAAGCGGGAATGCGCCAGCGGGTGAGTTAGCAAACCTGTTAGCGTTATACCGTGAGCTGAATGTAGCTCCAGGTATCGATCCTGACGTGATGAAAGAGAGCATGATGGGTCTGGCGCGTCAAAAAGCCAATGACGATCAATCGGTTTCAGGAAAACGGGCCAGTGACATCGCCAAACTGCGTTTTGGTGAGCCAGCCTGGCAGCAGCCTGAAATTGCCGAGCTGAAGCAAATTTCAGCGCCGGCGCTGCTTTCACAGTGGCATAAAGCGGTGTTTGCCCCGGTCACCTACTATCTGGTGGCGGATATGCCAGCGGCACAGATTTTGCCGCAGGTTGAGCGCTATCTAGCGACGATCCCGCGTCAGCCTGCTGGTGAAGTGAAATCACATCTGGCGCTGCCGGGTAAACGCGAAGCGACATCGGCCATCAGTATCGAACCGCGTGCTGATATCCGCACCTGGAGCTTCACGCCGCATACGTGGACGCCACAGGCCGCCGTGCAGGTGAGCGTTGCCCGTAATCTGGCGAATAAGTATCTCAAAACCAGCTTGCGTGATGATGCGTTAGGTATTTACCGCATGCGTCTCGATAGCGAACTGGAAGATAAAAGACAGCGTATTGAAACGGAAGTGAGCTTCTCCAGCGCGCCTGAACGTGCGCAGGAGCTGTGGACGCTGGCTGAGAAAGCCTTTGCTGAACTGCCGACGAAGATCACTCAGCAGGATGTCGATGAGCAGAAAGCGCAGTTCATCCGTGCAGAAAAAGGGCGTCGGAGCGATCTCACAACGATAGAGCGTCGTCTGATCCTGAGCTACCGCCACTATAACGACCCACGTTATCTGAGCAGCGTATCCAAACTGGCTGACAGCATCACGCTGGAACAGGTACGGGCGATGTCGGCGAAGCTGTATAACCCGGATAACCGCGTGCTTTACATCACCTTGCCGCAAGAGGTGAAAGAGTGAAAAAGATAGCAGCACAGTTTGTCGATCTCTGCCGCCCTTTTTGGCGGGGAAAACAAGGCTTATTAGCTCTGTTACTGCTTGTTGCTGCCATCAGTATGGGATGGACCATCGTCTATCTCAACGTATTGCTCAATGATTGGAGTAAAACGTTTTACGATGCGCTAGGCACGTTTGATAGCAGCTTGCTGCTCTCTCTCATGAAAGAGTACGGCATCTATATCCTGATTTATATCGTGGTATTTGTGCATCAGGACTGGTTCACTCGCTGGCTGATCATTCGTTGGCGCAGTGCCATGACGGAAGAGTTAGTGAATAGCTGGTTGGCAAAGCGAGCGTTTTATCGGATGTCGATAGTGGGAAAAATCGATAACCCCGATCAACGTATCGCTGAGGATATCAGCTTATTTGTTGATAAGACGGTGAGCCTGGTGGCGTCATTTTTGGTTGTGACTGCCCAGTTGTCATCTTTCGTCATCATTCTCTGGGAACTGTCGGGAGTACAGCGCTTTACGCTGTTCGGTGAAGAGTGGGTAATCAAAGGTTACCTGGTCTGGGCCGTCATTATCTATACCGTGTTCGGCACCTTGATTACGCATCTGATCGGTAAACGGCTGCACGGTATTAACTATGAGAAGCAACGTGCGGAAGCGAATTTTCGTGCGTCTTTGCTGCGTAAGCATGATAACGCGGAGCAAATTGCACTATATGGTGGCGAACAGCAGGAAAAAAGCCATCTTAAGCGTCAATTTTCTGCGATTGTCTCTAACTGGTGGCGTTCAATGAATGCGGAACGTAATCTGGGCTTTTTCACCACGGGTTACATGCGTATTAGCTTGATCGTCCCTATTTTTGCGGCATTACCGGCCTTTCTTAGCAAAACGGTAACGCTAGGTGGATTGATGCAAATCCGCGGAGCGTTTGCTCAGGTGCATGGTGCGTTGAGCTGGTTTATTCGCATGTATCGGGAATTCATGGAGCTTTCCGCGAGCATGGAACGTCTGAGCCAGTTCAAACAGGAAATCAAACGCCATCAGTCTGAAGATGAAGTGGTTCCGGTCGGTGAACGTCTGCAACTGGATCAGCTTTCTTTCACCACGCCGCAGGGTTCTCCGCTGCTGCAAAAGGTGGACCTGAGCTGTGAAGCGGGTAGCTGGAGTAAGTTTTCTGGCCGCAGCGGGCTGGGGAAATCCACGCTGCTGCGTACGTTAAGCGGTCTGTGGCCGTATTACGATGGCCGCTGGCAATCGCTGGAAGGCCGCAGCCTGCTGTTACCGCAGCAGAGCTATCTGGGGCAGGGCACGCTGGCAGAGATTCTCTGCTATCCGCACCCGGCACTGGCTGACAGCGAGATGCTGCGTCAGACGCTCGATAGCGTCGGGCTGGGCGCGTGGCGCGATCGTCTGGATGAGCAACTGAACTGGGATCGCGTGTTCTCCGGCGGGGAGCGGCAGCGTGTTGCCTTTGCCCGCGCGCTGATTGCTAAACCCGATACGCTCTATCTGGATGAAGCGACGAGCAATCTGGATCATGACGCCGCCAGACAGCTTCTGGCTCTGGTCAAGCTGGCGTTGCCAGCGTGTACCGTGGTGGCGATTACGCACCAGACGGAGCTGGACGATCTGTTCACGCACCGTTATGACTTAACGGATTTTGCCTCACAGCACCGTTGATGTTGTTCGCAGGTCTTCCGGCTCTCGGGAGGCCTGCGGTTCTGGTAGGTTTCTTTTCGTATGCCCCCTATAATCTTCCGCAGGATTATCCCGTCTTTACGGCACTTTTCGTCGCTCACAGACTCCAATCCCCATCTTAACCAGGGTGGCTGATGACGGAAGCCGTTCAATCTTGAGGAGTACATGCCATGAATTTTCGCCCGCTGGGTTTATCGCTGGTGCTGGGTTTACCGCTGTTGCTGACCGGATGCAGCACGCTTTCCAATTTCTCATGGTCGAGCCTGTCGCCGTTTAACTGGTTCGGCAGCTCGCTGGAGGTTACCGATGCGGGTGTCGGCGGCATTAATGCCGGTACGCCACTGTCCGAAGGGGCGCTACAGAGCGCGCTGGATGGTAGTTATCAACTGCGTAGCGGAATGGGAACGTCGAACGGTCAACTGGTCGCGTTTTATCAGGCGCTGGATGGCAAAGAGGTGAAAATGATCATCAGCGGCCAGCCGAAGGGCAGCGTGCGCAAAGTTGAGGTCATGGATCCGGCGATTGGCAGCGCAGGCGGTGTGAAAATAGGTGATGTGTTTAGCACTACCTACAGCAAAGCGTTTGAATCCTGCCAGTTGGGGCAAGGTGATGATGCGCAGAGCGTAGAATGTGCCGCCCCGCAGAGTACGCATATCAGCTACGTCTATTCCGGCGAATGGAGCGGCCCGGAAGGCTTGATGCCGCCGGACGATATCCTGAAAACCTGGAAAGTGAGCAAAATCGTGTGGCACGCGCAGGCGCGCAACTAAGCTAAGTTACGTCTCGTAACGGGCTAATTTGTTTTTACGCAAGGTAAAAGTCAGGCGGCTTCCGGTATGATACCCGCGCCGCCTGATATCTTTTTCGGCAGCCATATTCGCCATAATGACCGTAGTAAACCATAACAACAAAAGAAAAAACTGACGCTTGAGGAAGCAGAAATGACACCAATTCAAAGCGGTATTTTATTGGAACACCGCCGTTTTGCCATTTTTATGGAAGCGATGATTCAGGGAGAGTTTGATGCTATCCGGCAGGGATGCAAAAAATTCTGTCAGACGTTACAAGAGTTACAGCAGCAGTATCCTGATGCGGGATTGGGCGCGGTGCTGGCATTTGGCAACGACGTTTGGCGCGATCTGGATTGCAACCACGGCGCAGCGGAGCTGAAACCGTTCACGCCGCTGGGTAACGGGCTTGCTCCAGCCACGCAGCGCGATCTACTGATTCACATCCAATCACTCCGTCATGATGTTAATTTTACGCTGGCACAGGCGGCGCTGGCCGCGTTTGGCAGCGCGATCCGTATCGAAGAAGAGACGCACGGTTTCCGTTGGGTGGAAGATCGCGATTTAAGCGGCTTTGTCGACGGCACGGAAAACCCGCAGGGCGATGCCCGTCACGCCGTGGCGATTATCCCTGAGGGCCAGCCGGATGCAGGCGGCAGCTACGTGTTTACCCAGCGTTGGGAACACAATCTGAAGCAGCTACAGCGTTTTAGCGTGGAACAGCAGGAACAGATGATCGGGCGTACGAAGCAGGATAACGAAGAGCTGTCTTCCGATGAACGCCCTGTAACGTCGCATCTTAGCCGCGTAGATTTAAAGGAAGACGGTAAGGGGCTGAAAATTCTGCGCCAGAGCCTGCCTTATGGCACCGCGAGCGGGAAAAACGGACTCTACTTTGTCGCCTACTGCGCGCGTTTGCATAATATTGAGCAGCAATTGCTGAGTATGTTCGGCGATCGTGACGGCAAACGTGACGACATGCTGCGCTTTACGCGTGCCGTCAGCGGCAGCTACTTCTTTGCGCCTTCTCTGGATCAGCTTTTGTCGCTGTAAGATCCAACGCGTTTTCCTGATGCCTGTACCTGTGCAGGCATCCGTTCTGTCTGCTTTCTATTTTTCCACTTTCCTGTATCGGGCTATCTGGCCGCACTTTCCTTTTCCCTCCTGCTTTTTCCTCTCGTCTCGCTCGTTTTGTGGTTATGTACTTTAGCGCTTAAAAATCCCGAAATGATATATATAAAGGTTATATGTTAACCGTCACTTCCCCCTACACTGATTGACGCTGACAAGCGCATTCGATTCAAAAAACGGCTATGTAACGGCTCCGACAACAAGGCCTACCGAATAGGCTCTAACTCTGACAGGACATAAGATGAATCAAGTACAGGTGAAAGGCTGGCTGGTGAAAGGTTCTCTGGCGCTGTCATTGCTGCTGGGCGGGCAGAGCGCTGTCTCTGCTACCGAGTTGCTGAACAGCTCTTATGATGTGTCGCGTGAGCTCTTTGTGGCACTCAATCCCGGCTTTGAAAAACAGTGGTTGTCGCAGCACCCTAACGATCCGCTGACGATCAAACAGTCGCATGCCGGTTCGTCTAAACAGGCGTTGGCTATTCTGCAAGGCCTGAAGGCCGATGTCGTGACCTACAATCAGGTGACGGACGTTCAGATCCTTCACGACCGCGGTCAGTTGATTCCCGCAGATTGGCAGACGCGTTTACCGAATCATAGCTCTCCGTTTTACTCCACCATGGCCTTCCTGGTTCGCAAAGGTAACCCAAAAGGAATTCATGACTGGAACGATCTGGTGCGTGATGACGTTAAATTGATTTTCCCGAATCCGAAAACCTCCGGCAATGCCCGTTATACCTACCTTGCAGCCTGGGGCGCGACCAGCAAAGCCAACGGTGGCGACGAGGCCAAAACGCGCGCGTGGATAACGCGTTTTCTGGCGAACGTCGAAGTCTTTGATACCGGTGGCCGTGGCGCAACGACCACGTTTGTGGAACGCCAGTTAGGCGATGTGCTGATCAGCTTTGAATCTGAGGTGAATAACATCCGTAATCAGTACGGTGCTGAGAACTACGAAGTGATCGTCCCGAAGGTCAACATACTGGCAGAATTCCCCGTGGCGTGGATCGATAAGAATGTCGAGAAGAACGGCACCGAGCAGGCGGCAAAAGCCTATCTGAATTACCTCTATACGCCAGAAGCACAGAAAGTGATCACCGATTTTTACTACCGTGTGAATAACCCTGAATTGGCGCAAACGCTAAAATCTCGTTTTCCAGAGACCACCTTATTTCGGGTAGAGGATCAGTTTGGATCGTGGCCACAGGTGATGAAAACCCACTTCGATACCGATGGTGAACTGGACAAACTGTTGGCGGCTGGTCGTCAGTAATGGCTTTGAGGTCTGGTAACTTCTTTTCTGGTTCAGGTAAACGAGTGCTGCCGGGATTCGCGCTGAGTCTGGGCAGCAGCCTGCTGTTCGTCTGTTTGATTCTGTTGCTGCCCTTAAGTGCGCTGGTGATGCAGCTATCAGAAATGAGTCTGGCGCAGTACTGGGCGGTGATCTCCAACCCGCAGGTGGTAGCGGCCTACAAGGTAACGCTCCTGGCTGCGGGGCTGGCGACGGTATTTAATGCGGGATTCGGCCTGTTAATGGCGTGGATCCTGACTCGTTATCGCTTTCCCGGCCGAGCCTTGCTGGATGGGCTGATGGATTTACCCTTTGCGCTCCCGACTGCGGTGGCGGGGCTGACGCTGGCTGCGCTGTTTTCAACGACCGGCTGGTACGGCGCATGGCTGGCCGAATTCGGCATCAAGGTATCCTATACCTGGCTGGGCATTACGGTTGCGATGGCGTTCACCAGCATTCCTTTTGTCGTGCGCACCGTCCAACCGGTGTTGGAAGATCTGGGGCCTGAATACGAAGAAGCGGCGCAAACGCTGGGCGCGAATCGCTGGCAGTGTTTTCGCTACGTCATCCTACCGGAGTTAACCCCGGCATTATTAACGGGCACCGCGCTGTCGTTTGCCCGCAGTCTGGGCGAGTTCGGCGCAGTAATCTTTATTGCGGGTAACATTGCCTGGCAGACGGAAGTCGTTTCGCTAATGATCTTTATCCGCTTGCAGGAGTTTGATTTCCCTGCCGCCAGTGCGATTGCCTCCGTCGTATTAGCTGCGTCTTTATTGATCCTGTTTGCCGTTAACGTGCTGCAAAGCCGTTTTGGTCAACGGACCCGGAGCGTGTAATGGCAGAGATACCGACTGTGACGTCACGGCGTCAACCTCATCCGGTTCGGCAGGAACGTAACTGGGCGAGAACCGCGTTGATTACACTGGGCGTGATATTATCGCTCATCATGCTGGTCATCCCTTTGGTGTCAATTTTTGCCGCTGCGCTATCGCACGGGCTGGGGGGCGTCTGGCGTAATCTGAGCGACCCTGACATGCTGCATGCCATTGGCCTCACGCTGCTGGTGGTCGCGATTGTCGTACCGGTGAATCTGGTGTTTGGTACGCTGCTGGCGTGGCTGGTCACGCGCTTTCAGTTTCCGGGGCGGCAACTGCTGCTCACGCTGATCGATATCCCTTTTGCTGTTTCTCCGGTGGTAGCGGGTTTGCTGTATCTGCTCTTTTACAGCACCAACGGCACGGTTGGCGGCTGGCTGGATGAGCAGGGGATACAGCTGATGTTTGCCTGGCCGGGCATTGTGCTGGTGACGATATTTGTGACCTGTCCGTTCATGGTCAGGGAGCTGGTTCCGGTGATGATGAGTCAGGGCAGTAAGGAAGAAGAAGCGGCGGTATTGCTTGGTGCGTCAGGCTGGCAAGTGTTCTATCGGGTGACGCTACCGAATATTCGCTGGGCGCTGCTGTATGGCGTGGTGCTGACGAATGCCCGAGCGATTGGTGAGTTTGGCGCCGTGTCCGTGGTTTCAGGCTCGATTCGTGGTGAAACCTACACGCTGCCGCTACAGGTCGAATTGCTGCATCAGGATTATAACAGCGTGGGGGCGTTTACCGCGGCGGCGCTGTTAACCGTGATGGCGATACTGACGTTGTTCATCAAAAGCGCCTTGCAGTGGCGTGTGAAGCGGCAAATGAATAAACGCTAACTTTACTATTTTCTATCACTCGCGCCGCATGCGCGAGGCTTTTTAGGACTCAACTTGTGACAACGCTTGAGCAGTGTATTGGCAATACCCCGCTGGTGAAATTGCAGCGCCTGACGCAGGGGTTAAACAGTGAAATCTGGCTGAAGCTGGAAGGAAATAACCCCGCCGGATCGGTAAAAGATCGGGCCGCATATTCCATGATCCAGCAGGCGGAGAATCGTGGTGACATCGTTCCCGGTGACCGGCTCATTGAGGCGACCAGCGGGAACACCGGCATTGCGCTGGCGATGATTGCGGCGGTAAAAGGCTATCGTCTGCGCCTGCTGATGCCGGACAACATGAGCTATGAACGCCAGACCGCTATGCGTGCGTATGGCGCGGAGCTGGTGTTGGTCAATCGCAAGCTGGGGATGGAAGGTGCACGAGATCGGGCGAAGCAAATGGTGTTGGCGGGAGAGGGGAAAACGCTCGATCAGTTCAATAATCCAGACAATTCGCTGGCGCACTTTCTGACGACCGGCCCGGAGATTTGGCAGCAGACGGCAGGTAAGGTGACTCACTTTATCTCCAGCATGGGAACGACCGGCACGATTTCTGGCGTCAGCCGCTATCTTAAGCAGCAGAACCCAGCGATTTGCACGGTGGGATTACAGCCTGCGGAAGGCAGTCACATTCCCGGTATTCGCCGCTGGACGCCGGACTATATGCCAGGGATTTTTCGTGCCGATCTGGTCGATCGCATTCTGGATATGACGCAGGTGGATGCCGAGAATACGTTACGCCAACTGGCGCGTCAGGAAGGTATCTTCTGCGGCGTCAGTTCCGGTGGCGCGGTGGCTGGCGCACTGCGGCTTGCGGCAGAAGACCCCGGCAGCGTGATTGTGGCAATCGCCTGCGATCGCGGCGATCGGTATCTGTCCACCGGGGTATTTGACTGATGGCTATTCACGCTCCAGCGCGTGAATCGGTTCCATCCGTGCGGCACGACGGGCGGGGAAGAAGCCGAAGATAATGCCGATCAGGCTGGAGCACAGGAACGCGGCAATAATCGAGGTACTGGAATAGATCATCGCGAAATTACTGCTGAACTGGGCGAATAGCACGCCGATAGCCAGCGACAGCCCCACGCCGATGATGCCGCCGAACAGGCAAACCAGCACCGCTTCGATCAAAAACTGCTGCATGATATCGCTGGTGCGTGCGCCAACCGCCATACGAACGCCGATCTCTCGGGTTCGCTCCGTGACGGAGACCAGCATGATGTTCATCACGCCGATCCCGCCGACCAGCAGCGAGATCAGGGCAATCATCGACACCAGCAGCGTGAGCGTGGTGGTGGTTTTCTCGATCATCTGACGGATGCTGTCAGTGTTCATGATAAAGAAATCTTTCGTACCGTGCCGCTGCGTCAGCAGGGCGGTGATGCTTTTCTCTGCGACGTTCATATCCATATTGTCTTTCACCCGCACCGTGATGCTTTTCAGGTAGGATTGCCCGACCATGCGCTTCATCACCGTGGTGTACGGCACCCAGACATTCAGGTTTTCATCGCTGCCGAAGCCTCCCTGATTCTTGCTGACGACGCCGATAATCCGCACGGGCAGCGAGCCCAGCAAAATCACTTGCCCAATAGGATCTTCGCCGTGGGGAAAGAGCTTGTTAAGCGTATTTTTATCAATCACGGCGTCCTGCTTCAGTTCATCGACGCTGCTGCGCGGGAAAAGCACGCCGCGTTGCAGGGTATAGCCACGCACGGTGAAGAACTGCTCGCCAACCCCAGAAATGCTGGCGGAAACGGCAATGTTGCCGTAGCGCATCGTTACGCTGGTGGAGATAGAAGGCGTGACGCTATGCACGTAGGGCTGCTGCGTCAGCGGCTGGATATCACTGGCGCGTAACGTCTGGATGGCGCTGGCATCCATGTCGCCGAAGTCTTTGCCGGGGAAAATTTCCAGCGTGCTGGTGCCCATCGAGTTGATGTCGGCCAGCACCTGTTCCTGTGAGCCTTTTCCCAGCGCGACCACCGAGACGACAGACGCAATACCGATGATGATGCCGAGCATGGTCAGAAAGGTGCGCATCCGCTGGGCGTTCATCGCCAGCAGCGCCATTTTAAACGCGTCGATAAAGCGATCTTTGAACTGATTCAGAGCGGACGTCGCCGGAGAGCTGGTGGCTTCCGTTGACGGCACGGAGGCCTCTTCGGGGCGTGTTTGACGGTCGGCAATCACTTCGCCATCGCGCAGTTCGATGATGCGCTGAGCATGTTCGGCAATCGTCATATCGTGGGTGACGATCACGACGGTATTGCCCTGCCTGTGCAGATCGCGAAGTATGCTCAGAACCTCGTTGCCGCTGTGGGTGTCCAGCGCACCGGTTGGCTCATCCGCCAGAATAATGCCGCCGACGTTCATCAGCGCCCGCGCGATACTCACGCGCTGCTGCTGGCCGCCGGAAAGCTGGCTGGGCCGATAGTGAAGGCGGCTTTCGAGTCCTAGCCGAGTGAGCAGCTCTGCCGCCCGTTGACGGCGCGCCAGCCGGCTTTTTCCGGCATAAATGGCCGGCACTTCGACATTCCCCAGCGCGCTGAGGTCGCCGAGCAGGTGATAGCGCTGGAAAATAAAGCCGAAATGCTCGCGGCGCAGTTCTGCGAGCTGGTCGTTGTCCAGCTCGCCAACGGCGCGTCCTGCCACCTGATAATCACCGGCGGACGGTTTATCCAGACAGCCGAGAATATTCATCAGCGTCGATTTTCCCGACCCGGATGCCCCGACGATCGCCACCATTTCTCCCTGATTGATGGTCAGGTTGATGTCTTTGAGGACGGTGACGTCCTGTTCGCCGTTGGAAAAGCGGCGGGTAATACTGGCCAGCTTCAGTAAGGATGTGGACATACGTTACATCCCCATCGGTGGGCCAGGATGCGTAGACGCGACATCGCTGGACGATGGGCTGATAACGACCTGTTCCCCCACGCTGAGCCCCGAACGAATCTGGGTACGCACGTTATCGTTGAGGCCAAGCGTCACCAGACGCGATTCCACCTTCTTGTTCGCATTCACGACCTGCACGTACCACATGCCGTCACGCGAGGTTAACGCTGTTGCGGGAACGACAATGGCGTTTTTCACTGAAGACAGCAGAATATACACCTGTGCCGTCATGGAAATGCGCAAGACGCCGTCAGGGTTTTTCACATCGAACAGACCGTTGTAATAGATCGCGGTGCTGGATGAGGAGCTGGAACTGCTGCTTGAACTGGATGAGGTTGTGGTCGAGTCCGTGTTGATGGAGTCTGGCGCGGGTTCAATCGAGCTCAGCGTGGCTTCGTAACGGTTATTCGGTTCGCCCAGAATACTGAACCACACGGGCATGCCGGTTTTCACCTTGACGACGTCGGCCTCTGAGATTTTCACCTTGATGGTCATGGTGTCCAGATTGGCGACTTTGGCGATGGTCGGTGTCGTCTGAATCGCGTTGACCGTTTGCCCCGCTTCAACCGGAATGGCCACCACGGTACCGTCCATCGGTGAACGAATTTGGGTGTATCCCAGATTAACCTTGGCGGTGTTGACGGTAATCTGTGCCTGAATGATTTGGGCGTCCAGCGCGTCGATATTGGCTCTGGTAGCATCCAGCGTCGCTTTTGCGCTGTCGTAGTCGGCCTGTGCCCCAACGCCACGTTTCATCAACATTTGCTGACGCTGCCAGCTTAATTCGTTATTACGCAATTCCGCCAGTTTGGCCGCTCGCTGTGCCTGAATGTTTTTTAACGCGGCCTCACCGTTTTTTAGCGTGTCCTGCTGAGTGAGGTCATCAATCTCGGCGATCAATTGCCCCTTTTTCACCTTATCGCCCAGTTCGACGTGCAGCGCTTTGATTTGCCCCGAGGCCTGTGCACCGACGCTGACCTGCTTCTGTGCCTCAATTTTACCGTCAGCGAGCACGGTCTGTTCGAGATCCGCAATCTCGGCGGCGGTGGTAAGCGCATTGGGCGCTGGCGATGGCTTATTGAAAAACAGATGAAGAACTACAGCAGCAGCGATAAGGCCAAGCGCGATCGTCGTACGGCGTCGTGTAAAAAATCGTGATTGCATCAGGGGGAGTCGTCCTTAATGAATGCATCTGTACGGGAATAAATAACGCAGGTGAGTAATTTACCCCGAGTCCGTAAAGGTAGCGGTAATCTTTGCTGAAAGAAATGGTAAGGATTAAGTAAATCTGGCTGCGAATATTCACGCCAGGCCTGAGAATACATCATCTATACCCATCATACTTCAAGCTGCTTGTGCGTTTCCTTCCCGCAACTCGAATACGTAGGGTATACCCGATTAATGAGGACAGGATATGAATATTTTACTGGTCGATGATGACGTAGAGCTGGGCGATATGCTCTGTGAGTATCTGAATGCGGAAGGGTTTTCAACCTCGCGGGTGCTAACGGGCAAAGAGGGCGTCGATGGCGCGATATCGGGGGATTACACTGCGATGATTCTGGATGTCATGCTGCCCGATATGAGCGGGATTGACGTGCTGCGCCAGATCAGAAAAACCCAGCAGTTGCCCGTCATTATGCTGACGGCGAGAGGCGACAACATCGACAGAGTTATCGGTCTGGAAATGGGCGCTGATGACTATATGCCTAAACCTTGTTACCCGCGCGAGCTGGTGGCGAGACTACGGGCAGTACTACGTCGCTATGACGATCAGCCTAGCACAAAGCGCGACGAGAGCCTGGCCGCCAGCGGCGATCTGGTGTTGAACCCTGCCACGCGTATCAGCGAATGGCGTGGGAAGCCGTTCGATCTGACGGCGTCTGAGTTTAATTTACTGGAGCTGCTGTTGCGTTCCCCAGAGCGGGTGGTGTCAAAGGATGAGCTGTCCGAAAAATGTCTGGGGCGTCGCCGTGAAGCGTATGACCGCAGCGTGGACGTGCACATCAGCAATATTCGTCAAAAGCTCGGTGCCTTGCCGGGCAACACCATGACGATTGAAACCGTGCGCAGCGTGGGATACCGGATTCGCTGATGATGATTCGTGGACGACTTTTCTGGAAGATACTGCTCGGGTTCTGGCTGACGTTTCTCGTCATGTCTCAGCTGCTGTGGCTGGCTTTTTCTTTTTACGGCGAGCGACATAAGCCGTTGGAAGAAATCGTGGTGTCGCGCATTGCGACGATGCAAACGGAGATGGTCGCGGCGGCGCTGCAACATGGCGGCTTGGGTGAACTGAACGATGTGATGTCGCTGCTGCCGCAGCAAGAGCAGCAATACATTTCCGTCACGGAATCGCCGCTGCCGCTGTCCGATCAGGAGTTGGTTTCTGGCTCGCAGAACGCGTTGCTCGATGAGGCTTTTGCGCCGGATAAACGTGGCATGCCGCGTGCCACGCACATTATCAAACAGGTCAACGGCCCAGCCGGAAAGTGGTATCAGATTCGCTATGACGCCGAGCTGCTGCGCAGTGAATTTCGTCCCCCTCGGCCAGTCGAATTTCTCAACGTGCCCGTGCCGTTTATCATTATTGCGGGGTTTGGTGGCCTGTTGTTCAGCTCGGTGCTGGCATGGAGCCTGGCTCGTCCGCTAAGCCAGATTCGTGCGGGGTTTGATCAGGTTGCGCAGGGCGATCTGAACGTGCGTCTGTTGCCAGTGATGCATAAACGTCATGATGAAATCAGCGATGTCGCGCGTGATTTCGATTCGATGGTTGAACGACTGGACAGTCTGGCCAGCGCACGTGAACAACTGCTCCATGATGTCTCCCATGAGCTGCGCTCCCCGCTGGCGCGTTTGCAGCTCGCTATCGGGTTGATACGACAGAATCCCGACAATATAGAGAGTTCCTTGCAGCGTATTGAGCGTGAAGCTTTGCTGATGGATAAGATGATTGGCGAACTGCTGACGCTATCGCGCACGGAGCATTCTGGTATTGAGGAAGCCTATTTCGATTTGCTGGGGCTGGTGACTGCCGTGGTCAATGATGCGCGCTACGAAGCGCAAGTCACCGGCGTTGAAATCCTGCTGACGGCCGATGAGGACGAAGACTACACGACTAAAGGCAATGCGGAGCTGATGCGCAGGGCGGTCGATAATGTGATGCGCAACGCGCTACGTTTTTCTGCTCCCACGCAGCAGGTTTCCGTGTCGCTCATTGGCAATGAACATGAGTGGACGATTCAGGTCGCCGATCAGGGACCCGGCGTGGAGAAAAGTAAGCTCTCCAGCATCTTCGATCCTTTCATTCGTGTTGATTCGCCGCTGTCTGGCAAAGGCTATGGGCTGGGGCTGGCGATTACCCGTAAAGTCGTACTGGCGCACGGCGGGCATATTGAGGCGGATAATGGTGAGCAGTGCGGGTTAGTGATTCGCCTGTGCGTGCCGCGCTGGAAAGCCTGAAACGAAAACGGCACCATCCGGGTGCCGTCTCGTGCAAACGTAGTAAACCATCCGTAGAAGGCGGTTTACTTTTTGATACGGATAACCGGCGTTTCGCCGACAACAACCGTACCACTCAGTTTGGTCAATTCCTTGATTTCATCCATGTTGGAAATAACCACTGGTGTCAGAGTAGACTTCGCTTTTTCTTCCAGCAGAGCCAGGTCAAACTCGATAACGAGATCGCCTTTCTTCACGCGCTGGCCTTCTTCAGCGATGCGCTTGAAGCCTTCGCCTTTCAATTCAACGGTATCAATACCAAAGTGCACAAACAGCTCAATGCCGCTGTCAGACTCGATGGAAAACGCATGGTTGGTTTCAAAAATCTTACCGATGGTGCCGTCTACCGGTGCGACAATCTTGTTGCCAGTTGGTTTGATGGCAATACCGTCACCGACGATTTTCTCTGCAAATACGACATCAGGAACGTCTTCAATATTGACGATTTCACCGGACAGCGGGGCAATGATTTCGATGCTACCAGTGTCTTTTTTGTCGTCAGAAACCAGAGACTTCAATTTATCGAACAAACCCATGATTCTCTCCTAAGCATTAATATTGGGCCAGCGTATACCCTAATCTTTCAAGTTGGTGTGGCATTGGTTTTCTTCGCTACCCCGACTGCGAATCTATCGCCTGTCGGGGTGCTGATTGCCACCTTGAAACCTATTAGGTAAAGCAGAATCAGCAGAGCGTTTTTTCTTTAATAAAGCGGCTCACCAGATTGCTTAACTCTTGTGCTGTCGGTTGAGCGAGTGCTTGTTCCGCCAGCGCCTTCGCATCTTCGTAATTCGCATTACGGATGATTTTCTTGATGCTCGGGATAGAGATCGCACTCATGCTGAATTCGTCCAGACCCATTCCCAATAACAGTAGTGTAGCACGTTCGTCACCGGCGAGCTCACCACACATCCCTGTCCACTTGCCTTCGGCATGAGACGCGTCGATGACCTGTTTGATCAGAGTCAGGACAGCAGGGGACATCGGGTTATAGAGATGAGAAATCAGCTCATTACCGCGATCAACTGCCAGAGTATACTGGGTTAAGTCATTTGTCCCAATACTAAAGAAGTCGACTTCTTTGGCTAAATGTGGCGCGATAGCGGCGGCGGCAGGTGTTTCAACCATCACGCCGACTTCAATGCTTTCGTCGAAGGCTTTACCTTCTTCTCTCAGCTGTGCTTTCAGTATCTCCAGTTCGGCTTTCAGCTCACGCACTTCTTCCACGGAAATAATCATCGGGAACATGATACGCAGCTTGCCAAATTTTGATGCGCGCAGAATGGCACGCAGCTGGGCATGCAGGATTTCTTTACGATCCAGACAGATACGGATAGCACGCCAGCCAAGGAACGGGTTCTCTTCCTTCGGCAGGTTCATGTATGGCAGATCTTTGTCGCCACCGATATCCATGGTACGGACGATAACAGCCTGAGCGCCAACGGCTTCGGCAACCGCCTTATACGCCTGGAACTGCTCTTCTTCGGTAGGCAGCGAGTCACGATCCATGAACAGGAATTCGGTACGATACAGGCCGACACCTTCTGCGCCGTTACGCTCAGCACCCGCGACATCGCGCACGGTACCGATGTTGGCACAGACTTCAACCTGATGACCGTCCAGCGTGATGGCCGGCAGATCTTTCAGCTTAGCCAGCTCATACTTTTCAGCGTGATATTGCTGCTGAACCGCTTTTAATTCTTCAATTTTATCCGCAGTCGGATTTTGATAGATCTGGTTGTTTACGGCATCCAGGATCAGATAGTCGCCGTTTTTAACCTGCTGGGTCACGTTGGTCGTACCGACGATCGCAGGCAGTTCCAGCGAACGAGCCATAATGGACGTGTGGGACGTGCGGCCACCGAGGTCGGTGATGAAGCCCAGCACTTTGTCCAGATTCAGCTGCGCGGTTTCTGACGGTGTCAGGTCCGTTGCAACCAGAATGACTTCATCCTGAATATCGCCCAGATCGACGATAGGCATATTGAGAATATTTCTGAGCAAACGCTTCCCGATATCACGCATGTCTGCGGCGCGTTCTTTCAGATATTCATCATCAAGCTCTTCCAGTGCTTTAGCCTGGTTTTCGATGACGGAAAACGCAGCGGCGTCGGCGGAAGCATGTTCATCTTTAATCAGGGCTATGATTTCCTGCTCGAACTCTTCATCTTCCAGCAACATGATGTGGCCTTCGAAGATGGCTTCTTTCTCTGCGCCCAGCGTCTCGCCCGCTTTCTTCTTGATAGCTTCCAACTGTGCGGATGCTTTGGAACGGCCAGTCAGAAAACGTTCAATTTCCTGCTCTACCTGATCCGCAGAGATTTTTTTCCGGTTGATGAGAATTTCATCTTCTTTCAGTAACAGTGCCTTACCAAAAGCAATACCCGGTGATACTAATATGCCTGAAATCATAACCCTACCTTACTCGATTCTGGTGTTCACTAAAAAACTCGTCGGTTACTCGAGCTCAGCCATCAGCTTGACCAGGTGTTCAACCGCTTTTTGTTCGTCTTCGCCTTCCGCAGCGATAGTAACCACAGTTCCTTGTGTTAAGCCGAGTGTTTGTAATTTGAACAGGCTCTTGGCGCTAGCGCTCTTGCCGTTGGACGTCACGGTGATTTCTGAGGTGAAGCCTTTAGCTTCTTTGACGAACTGAGCAGCAGGACGAGTGTGCAGGCCATTTGGTGCGGTGATAGTCACTTCTTGCTGGAACATGCTTTTTTCCCCAACTTATGGATTAGATTAATGTTGTGGAACTAAAGTCTAGTTGATTCACTGAACTTTAGCCTGTTTGGTTAGCTCCTGATTTATGTTACAGGGGCGGGCCACGATGCGACAAGAAAACCGTCAAACGTATTTCCTGAATAAAATACCATCAAACACCGCAGCTTCCGCTACCCATTATCTTAACCTCAGTCGCAAAACGGCGATGTGGGCTATCGTGCGCAGGGGAAAAGCATGTGACGGGGCGTGGTATTTGTCGGATATTAATTTCACGCATCAAAATAATTGTTCGGTTAAATACTAAACCTGATGTAGAAAAGCAATCCACATGTGGTGGAAAGTTTGAACTGTGCCACAAAAAAGCACCTAAATAGGTGCTTTTTTAACACATTGGTCACTTGTTGTTCGAGTGTGACCGGGAGGTTATTGTTGCAGTTCCTGCTCGGTGAACAGGTCGGCAAAGAGTGCTGTGCTGAGGTAGCGTTCGCCGGAAGAAGGCAGAATAACGACGATAGTTTTATCTTCAAATTCTTTTTCTTTGAGCAAGTTCAGCGCTGCTGCAACGGCGGCACCGGAAGAAATACCCGCCAGGATGCCTTCTTCTTCCATCAAACGGCGCGCGGTGCTGATCGCTTCTTCGTTCGTCACTTTCTCTACGCGGTCAATCAGTTTCAGATCCAGGTTACCCGGAATGAAACCCGCGCCGATGCCCTGAATCTTGTGCGGGCCTGGCTTCAGCTCTTCGCCTGCCAGCGCCTGAGTGATGACGGGTGAATCGGTAGGTTCAACCGCCACGCTGGTGATGGCTTTGCCTTTGGTGTTCTTGATATAGCGGCTGACACCGGTCAGCGTACCACCCGTACCGACACCAGAGATAAAGACATCAACCTGACCATCGGTATCTTCCCAGATTTCAGGGCCGGTGGTTTTTTCGTGAATTTCCGGGTTAGCAGGGTTGCTGAACTGCTGTAGCAGCAGATAACGCTGCGGATCGCTGGCAACAATCTCTTCTGCCTTGGCGATGGCACCTTTCATGCCTTTCGCGCCTTCGGTCAGCACTAGGTTAGCACCCAGCGCTTTCAGCAGCTTGCGGCGCTCGATGCTCATGGTTTCCGGCATGGTGAGCGTGAGTTTGTAACCGCGAGCTGCGGCGACATAGGCCAGGGCAATCCCTGTGTTTCCGCTGGTCGGTTCAACCAGCTCAACACCTGGTTTGAGAACGCCGCGTTTTTCTGCATCCCAAATCAGGTTGGAGCCGATACGGCATTTTACGCTGAAGCTGGGGTTGCGGGATTCCACTTTAGCCAGAATGCGTCCGTTGCCGATACGGTTCAGGCGAACCAGCGGCGTATGGCCGATTGTGAAAGAATTGTCTTCGTAGATCTTGCTCATAGCCTGTCCTTATAACTGTATGAAATTTTTGCGAACGTAGAGAGAATACTCGCTCACACTTTTCAGTGAAGTAAAGAATTGCTATATCGTTATGTTCTTAAGAAATATCTTTTCATTACAATAGAAAGCACTGGCCGTTATCAGCCAGTGCTTGCTGTCTTTTTATGGCGCTTTTTTCGGCAGGGTTGCTGATAGGGAGCGATAGCGATCCACCCACAGCTGCGTTGCGCCGCATACCGCAACGGGCATGATGACCAGATTCAAAAAAGGCACCAGCGTAAACAGGCTGACCAGGGCGCCAAACTGCATATTGGCGACTTTATGGCGACGTAATGCCTGACGCATCGTGGCAAAGCCCACTTTGTGGTTATCAAAAGGATAATCGCAGTATTGAATCGCCAGCATCCACGCACTGAACAGGAACCACAGTACCGGCGCGACAGTTTGTCCAATGCCGGGGATGAAATAGAGCAGCAGTAGCACAATCGCGCGTGGCAGGTAATACGCCAGTTTTTGGACTTCACGCTTCATGATGCGTGGGACGTCTTTGGCGATGCCGAGTATGCCGCTGTCCGGCAGCGTCTGGCCGGTGAGTTTTGCTTCCAACTGTTCCGCTAACAAGCCGTTAAACGGTGCGGCGATAAAATTGGCGATCGTGCTAAATAGGTAGCTGAATACCAGCAAAATGGAGAGCACGGCAAGTGGCCAAATGAGGTAGCTGAGCCATTGCAGCCAGCTCGGAATATGGCTCATGATCTGCGGAATCCAGTCGTTCAACTGGGTGAAAAGCCACCAGAAAGCCCCGCCCATCAGTACGATGTTCATCAGTAAGGGCAGAATAACGAAACGCCGGATGCCCGGCAGTGAGATCAGGCGCCATCCGGCAAGAAAATAGTGTATGCCGCTACGAATCTGGCCGGTGGTATTGCCGTAAGGCGATTTTTCGGAGGATGATGATTTTTCTGGAAACATGGTGCCGATAGACTCAGTCATTTGTTTGTTGAGGCATCATATCGGGATGATCTTATGCTGACTAGCCCGCATTTGGATGAAAAAACAGCAAAAAAGTGCGTTGTATCTATCTTTATTGTCATAAAGTACCGTGCAGGCTTGCACTTGTGTACTCAGGCAAATAGAGTTAGTAGTATAGGTATTTGCCGTGGTGGCAATGTTTTGTTGGAACAATTGGGATAGCAATGATGCAGGACTTGCGTCTGATATTAATCGTTGTTGGCGCGATCGCTATAATAGCGCTTTTACTGCACGGCTTGTGGACTAGCCGTAAAGAACGCTCGTCCCTTTTTCGTGACCGCCCAGCTAAACGTGTAAAGAAAGCGCGTGATGAAACGCCGCTTGACGATCTGGATGAAGGCGTTGGCGAAGTTCGCGTGAAGGGTGCCCGCCCGCAGCAGAGCGAGCCTTCATTTGGCAGCGCTTCACTTGATAACTCATCATTTGATAACGCGTCATTTGATAATCCTCCATTTAATAATCCTTCACTTAATAACAACAGTGCACGTGAAGACGTTCGTTCAGAGGCGAAATCGCCGTTCGAGCATTTGTCTCCTGTGTCCTCTTACGATCCTCTGCTGGATGAAGCTACGCCGGTAGATTCTCCGCGTGCGCAGGTACGTGGCGATACTCACCCGCAGGTTGTCGCCCCTAGAGAAACCCCGATTTCTGAACCGAGCGGTAACGCTCCGCGTGAGTCGTTTGCGTATGATGCACCAGCATCGGCTCCACAGCAGCCTGTTGCACATTCGCTGCATGAAAAAGTTCAGCCCGCGCCTGCACAGCCTCAGCAACCTGTTGAGCCAGTTGAACCCGCAGCGGCAAAAGAAGCGGTTCTGGTGTTGCACGTTGTGGCGCATCAGGGCGGTGTCATTGGCGGCGAACTGCTGCTGCAAAGCCTGCTTCAGGCCGGTTTCCAGTTTGGTGAAATGAACATTTTCCATCGCCATGTGAATCCTGCTGGCGCAGGGCCGGTGTTGTTCAGTCTGGCCAATATGGTTAAGCCAGGTTCGTTTAATGTCGATGCCATGTCCGAGTTCTCGACGCCCGGCGTGTCCATTTTCATGATGGTGCCGTCTTATGGCGATGCCAGCCAAAACTTTAAACTGATGTTACAGTCTGCACAGCGCATTGCTGACGATGTTGGCGGTGTGGTGCAGGATGATGAACGTCGTATGATGACGCCGCAGAAGGTTGAGTCCTACAAAGCCCGCATTCGCGATGTGCTGAAAGCCAACGCCTGATAGCACTATTTATCTATGCGAAAGCATAAAAAACGTGTGTGAAAGCATAAGTTTATGAATGCAGTGGGTGAGAGAAGCCTCCGTTAGTGGAGGCTTTTTTTATGCATCGATCCGGCAATGGTGTGGTGCAAAAAAGCAAGAAAAGGTGAAACGTAGTGAGTGAAGCAAAAGGATTAAAACAAGAGCTTGGGCTGATTCAGGGCGTGGGGTTGCTGTCTACTTCTCTGCTGGGGACTGGGGTGTTTGCGGTTCCCGCGCTGGTCGCACAGTTGGCACAGCAAGACAGCCTATGGGCGTGGCCGATCTTGATCCTGCTTGTTTTTCCTATCGCCATTGGCTTTGCCGCGCTGGGGCAACATTTTCCTAATGCGGGCGGAGCTGCGCACTTTGTTAACCTCGCTTTTGGACCGCGTATGGCACGGGTGACCGGCTGGCTATTCCTGTCCGTTATTCCGCTGGGGTTGCCTGCTGCCTTGCAGATTGCCGCTGGATTCTGGCAGGCGGCATTTGGCTGGAGCGATCTGGGGCTGCTCTGCGTACAGCTGCTGACGCTGGGTGGCATCTGGCTGCTTGGCTTGCGCAGTGCAGGATCCAGCGCCAACATTCAGATCGTCATTGCAACGCTGGTGGTGGGTTTGGTTGCCGCAATCTGGTGGCAGGGCGATATCACGCCTGCGCATATTCCCTGGCCGTCAGTGAGTGAGCTGTCATGGTCTAACACTTTCGGTGCACTGGCTGTGATGTTCTGGTGCTTCGTTGGCCTTGAGGCTTTTGCCCATATGGCGACGGAGTTTCGGGCACCGGAGCGGGATTTCCCACGGGCTTTACTGATCGGCATGCTGGTCGCGGGTGCGGTTTATTGGGGATGCACGGTGGCCGTGCTGCATTTTAAGGCTTACGGTGAAGGGATTGCCGCAACCGCCTCACTGCCGGGTATTGTCGTGCAGCTGTTTGGCGAACACGCGCTGTGGATTGCCTGCTTTGTTGGGTATCTGGCCTGCTTTGCCAGTGTGAATATCTACACTCAGGGCTTCGCCCGTTTAGTCTGGTCGCAGGCATCGAAAGGCAGTGCATTAGCGAAGCTGTCTGCAGGGCAGGCTCCGGTGAATGCCCTGTCGGTTGTGGTAGCCTGCTGCCTGGTGTGTTGCCTGTTGATTTACTGGCTCAGGCTGCCGCTGGATATGCTGATTGTGTACGCGAACGGCATCTTTGTGCTGATTTATCTGCTGTGTATGCTAGCCGGATGGCGTTTGCTGAAAGGACGCGCCAAAGTGATGGCGGCAATCGGGGGCCTGCTCTGCTGTGCGCTGTTGCTGATGATCGGCTGGAAATCGCTGTATGCGTTAATCATGCTGGCCGTACTGTGGCTGTTCCTGCCGCGTAAGCAGGTCGAACTGATTTCCCACTGAGTCGTTTATTCTGAATGAAATCTGGGGCGGGATAGGGAATTGAGCAACGCCCTGATGAGGGCGCTGCATCGCGATGATGACGGGGGATTAATCGTTGTCCGGCGCTGCGGCAGGCTTTTCTTCCGCAGACAGTTTCGCTTCCAGCTCGGTCATACGCTGTTCCAGACGGGCAATCTTCTCGCGCGTGCGGAGCAGAACCTGCGTCTGAATATCGAACTCTTCACGGTTCACCAAATCCAATCGGGTCAGCTGTGCCTGCAAAACCTGACGAATCTTTTTCTCCACATCATCACCCAATTCCCGGATACCTTTTGGCATAGATTCATGCACTTGACGGGCGATTTGCTCAATCTTCTTTGGGTCAATCATGTCGCTTTCCTGATTAGGTTATGTAAGTTATTACTATAGCAAGTGTAATGGGTATAAATGAAATCTGACATCTGCTTTGCACATATTCAGCATGGTTTTACTGTAATTCAGAATAGTTTTACTGTAATCCAGCATACGTTTTGCCCTATTTCCTGTGGTGGATCAATTGCCCTATCGAGGTATTAGCGTTATAGTAAACCCGCTTATTCTCAGGGCGGGGTGTAATTCCCCACCGGCGGTAAACCAGTACACATACTGGAAGCCCGCGAGCGCTCTCGCTGCTTTCTCCGATTTAATTATCGATTTTGCAGCGTGGGGTCAGCAGATCCGGTGTAATTCCGGGGCCGACGGTTAAAGTCCGGATGGGAGAGAGTAACGGTATCTGTCGGGCTATATGCCCGCTCGCGTTATTTTTGTTAACTATTACTATGCAACCAGTAGTAGTGGTTACTCCTCAAGCTCGCCCTGATTCTGGTAATCCATAATAACATTGAGGTTTTTTACCATGAATCAGACATTACTTTCTGAATTTGGCAATCCTACCGAACGCGTAGAACGCGCACTTGATGCATTGCGTCATGGCCGCGGCGTGCTGGTGTTGGATGATGAAGATCGTGAAAACGAAGGTGACATGATCTTTTCCGCTGAAAATATGACCGTTGAACAAATGGCGCTGACGATTCGTCACGGCAGTGGCATTGTGTGCCTGTGCCTGACGGAAGAGCGTCGCCAGCAGTTGGAATTGCCGATGATGGTGGAGAAGAACTCCAGCCATTACCAAACGGCATTCACCGTGACGATCGAAGCCGCCGAAGGCGTGACGACGGGCGTTTCTGCTGCCGACCGCCTGACCACCATTCGTGCCGCGATTGCGGATAACGCCAAGCCGAGCGATCTGAATCGCCCTGGTCACGTATTCCCGCTGCGCGCCCAACCGGGTGGCGTGTTAACGCGCGGTGGTCACACTGAAGCGACGGTTGACCTGATGACGCTGGCGGGCCTGAAGCCGTCTGGTGTTCTGTGTGAACTGACGAACGATGATGGTTCAATGGCGCACGCGCCGGAAGTGATCACGTTTGCCAAACAGCACGATATGCCGGTACTGACGATTGAAGATCTGGTGGCTTATCGTATTGCGGCAGCGCGCAAAGCCAGCTGATTCACGCAGCGTATAGATAAATAAGAAGGGCCGAGTAATCGGCCCTTTTGTATTTTATGGCGTTAGGTTTTTTAACGGCTAACCGGTGCTTACGGCTTTCTTGCCAGCAGCGTGGCGAAGCGCAGCTTGATGCGGTTACCCTGCGCATCGGTCTTGTGTAGCTCACCCATATCCTCGTTGTATTTGAGGATCTCCCAATCGGCGTAATAGTTCTTCAGCTCGTTTTCTTTAAAGGTGAACGAGAAAGGCATCGGGCACGGACAATCTTCCGTCGACATCGCGGCGATAATCAGGTTATAGCCGCCGTTAACGGTGCTGTCCTGCATATTGCTGATGATGTGCGGAATGCGATCGCGTTCCAGGAACATCAGCACGACGGTCGACAGGATAAAGTCGTACTGCTCTTTGATTTCCGCCAGATTGATGTTGTAAACGCCCGCCCGGATGTTTTCCAGCGCTTCGCTCTTGATGATGTTATTCAGCGAATCAATGCTTTGCTCATGCTTATCGCAGGCCGTGACGTCAAACCCGCGCAGGTTCAGGTACAGCGAGTTACGCCCGCCGCCGCAGCCTAAATCCAGCGTTTTGCCCGGTTTGATGTGCTGCACGGCGTTGATCACTTCGGAATGGGTACGCGTCAGACCGTATTTCTTATGATAAAAATCTTCCGCCGAGCAGAAAAAGCTGAGCTGACATTCGAGATCGTCAGAGAACGAGACGATGCGGTGCCACGCCTGTGGCTCAACAAACGGCGGCTGGTTCTGCTCGGAGAAGTGGAACGTCTCCAGCGTCTCGCCGTCTTCGGTCAGCATGGAGAAGGTCATTTCCCCTTTCAACACGGTCAGTTTTGCCCAGGTGCCTTCCTGCGTGTTGTGCTTTTCCTGAAACGCGGCAGGCAGCGTCTGGCTGTTCCACTGCGGCATCTTCTTATAACAAATGAGATCTTGCATCGTTACCTCGGTCTGTAAATTCTAAAAGCGATAGCCGTATTCTATTAATCCGCACGCAGGCTGACCAGAAAATATGTATTTTAAATGCATTATTTATTTTGCTGTCTCAGGCCGTAGTTTAACTCACCGTGGAAAGCTGTCGCAGCAGTGGAAATGCTTCTTTCATCCGCTCACCACCGACCACAAAGGCGCGTAGCACCTGCTGACTATCCAGCGCTTTCGCCACCATCCCTTCTTCGTTCCATTCCTGCTGCCAGTGCAAATCACCGCTGGTGGTATCGCCTGCCATCTGTAAGGGAAATAGTGGCGTCTTGATTTTAACCAGCATCGGCGGCAGCGTTAGCATCTCGCTGGCCCCGAGCAGGTTTTTCGCCAGCGTAATCGCGCTGAGCTGAATCGGCTGTAGGAAGGGCAGGAGTTTACCGCCAATCTCCGCGCAGTCGCCCAGTGCATAAATTTGCGGATCGGTGGTTTGTAACTGCGCATTGGTCTGGATACCTTTCTGCACCGTTAACCCCGCCGCTTTCGCCAACAGTGTGTTGGCCTGCAAGCCGATAGCGGAAAGAACCTCATCTACTTCGACAGCCCGGCCATCGGTAAATGTGGCCTGTACGCCGGTTTCGGTTTTCTCCAACTGTTGCAGGGTCGTGTTCAGCAACAGCGAAACGCTCTGCTGCGTTAGCGTGAACTGTAGGCGCGCGCTGACTTCAGGCGGCATCAACGCGGGTAGAATGCTACTGGCGCAGTCAACCAGCGTGACTTGTTTCCCGGCGCGACCCAAATCCATCGCCAGCTCAGTACCGATGAGTCCGGCACCGAGCACCAGTACGCGTTCAGCCTGCCAGAGCCGACTTTCGTGGGTGCGATATTCCTGCTGACTATTGAGCGTCAGCATATGTTCGCGTCCCGGAATCGGCGGCACCATCGCGCTGGCACCGGTTGCGAACACCAGCTTGTGGTAATCGTAACGATCCGTGCCGCAGATGACCTGTTGCGCATGGCGATCAATGGCGGTGACGCGCGTATTGGCCAGCAGCGCAATGCGGTTTTCTTCAGCAAACGCGGTTGCCGACATCTTGGTTAGATCGTCGGCGCGCTGTTGCAGGCTCATCACATGGCTTAGATCCGGCTTGTTGTACTCATCGCCGCTGTCGGCAGTAATCAGGCGGATAGGGCAGTGCGCATCCAGCTTGCGTAGCTGCCGGATGAGCTGGCGGGCGGCAAAGCCCGCGCCAATTATCACGATATCTTTCATCATCCTCTCCTTAGCGAATCGGATTGAAAACGTCTTTGCCCAGCCCACATTCCGGGCAGAGGAAGCTGTCTGGTACGTCCGACCACATGGTGCCCGGTGTGACATCCTGCATCGGCTCACCGAGTGCCGGATCGTAGATCCACTGGCAGACGCTGCACTGCATACAGCCGTTTTCTGACTGTGCCGCTGGCTGTGCGGTTGACTGTGGCGCGGCGACTTCATTGCATCCGCAGGCGCTCTCGGTTGGGGCGTCCACATTCTGCGGCGCGGTGGTGGTTTGCGGTGCCGCAGCGGTCTGTTTTACGGGCGAGATGACGCGACGGGCAGGCGTGTCATCCAGCGGATGCAGTGCCCACTGACGCGCGATTTCACGGCCGTGTTCGCGACAAATTTCCAGCGCGGAACCGTCAGGACGCCATTTGGTTTTCAGCGCCAGCGTGGTTTCGAAACCAGCGTCCATCAGACGGGTTTGAACGCGGTCTACCGCGCCGCCGTTCCAGCCGTAGCTGCCGAACGCCGAGGCTTTCTTGTTTTGGAAACGCAGACCGGTGATCTCTTCCAGCATGGCGGCGACCTTCGGCATCATCACGTTATTCATGGTGGATGAGCCGACTAACACGCCTTTCGAGCGGAAGACCTGTGTCAGGATCTCGTTCTTGTCGTGACGGGCGACGTTATAAATTTTTACCGCTACGCCGGGATCGACATCGTTGATACCTTGCGCAATGGCGTCGGCCATCATGCGGGTGTTATTGGACATGGTGTCGTAAAACAGCGTGATGCGATCCTCCTGATAGCTGTCTGCCCATTTCAGATACAGGTGAATGATCTGGGCAGGATCGTCGCGCCATACCACGCCGTGCGAGGTTGCAACCATCGACAGCGGCAGGTTGAAGCCCAGTACTTCGTGGATCTTGGCGGTCACCAGGCGGCTGAACGGCGTCAGAATATTGGCGAAATAGCGTTGGCACTGCTCGAACAGTTCAGTCTGATCCACTTCATCATTGAACAGGTGCTCATCGCAGTAGTGCTGGCCGAACGCATCGTTACTAAACAGCACGGCGTCCTCGGTCATATAGGTCATCATACTGTCCGGCCAGTGCAGCATCGGCGTTTCGATAAAGATCAACTGCTTGCCGTTGCCGATATCCAGTGTGTCGCCGGTTTTGACCGTGTGGAAATTCCACTCAGGATGGTGATGGTGACCGGTAATGGAATCGATCGCATTGTGGGTGCAGTAAATTGGCGTGTTGGGAATACGGGCCATCAGCTCGCTCAGCGCCCCGGCGTGATCCTCCTCGGCGTGGTTGATCACGATGTAGTCAATCGTGTTCAGATCCACTTCCGCCATCAGGTTTTGCACAAACTCACGGCTGAATTTGTGATCGACGGTATCGATCAGCACGGTTTTTTCTTCGCGGATCAGGTAGCTGTTGTAGCTGCTGCCTTGCAGCGTCTTGTATTCGGTGCCGTGAAAATCACGGACTTCCCAGTCGCGTTGTCCAACCCAGTGGATATTATTCTTTACGTGAATCGTCATGTTCTGAAACCTCAATAGTCATATACGGGAATATGCTGTAGAGATTGCAGGAAGTGTGCCATTTTTTAATTTATTGATTTACAACGTTTTAATAAATAGTGATTGTCAAAATGACATACTTTATCTATTGTCTTTATGACACAGGTTCTGTCATTAGGACACACCATGACGCTCTCTATTAACGCCCTTGCCCGTATCGCTATCGAACTGCAAATGGGGCTATCGAATCAGGATCGTTTCCAGCGCTTAATCAACAGCCTGCGCCAGCTGCTGCGCTGTGATGCCTCGGCGCTGTTGCGTTACGAGAATCAGCTGTTCCGCCCGCTGGCGATCGACGGTCTGGCGCCGGACGTATTGGGGCGACGCTTTCGCCTGTCTGATCATCCCCGTCTGGAGGCGATTGCCCGCGCGGGCGACGTGGTGCGCTTTCCGGCGGACAGCCAGCTTCCTGATCCCTATGACGGCCTTATCCCCAGTCAGGAAGATCTTAAGGTGCACGCCTGCGTCGGCCTGCCGCTGTTTGCCAATCAGAACCTGATCGGGGCGCTGACCGTGGACGGCATGGACCCTTGCCAGTTCGACCATTTTAGCGATGAAGAACTGCGGCTGGTGGGGGCGATGGCGGCGGCGGCACTGAGTAACGCGTTGCTGATGGAGCGTCTTGAGCGGCAGTTGCCCGCGCCGGTCCGTGCTGAAAGTCCGGCGGCGGAAAGCGTCGAAGAAATGGTCGGGCTGTCGGAACCGATGCAGCGCTTGAAGAAAGAGGTCGATATCGTCGCGGGCTCCGATCTGAA
This sequence comes from Pectobacterium sp. HCp5_1, assembly GCF_032905925.1. Lineage (NCBI taxonomy): Bacteria > Pseudomonadati > Pseudomonadota > Gammaproteobacteria > Enterobacterales > Pectobacteriaceae > Pectobacterium > Pectobacterium sp. HCp5_1. Next base: position 47,898 of record NZ_JAUMIO010000010.1, on the reverse strand, counting down.
CGTGCTGATCATGGGGGAAACCGGCGTCGGCAAAGAGCTGGTGGCGCGAGCGATTCATCGTGGTTCTAGCCGGGCAAGTCATCCTCTGGTGTACCTGAACTGTGCCGCGCTGCCGGAATCAGTTGCGGAGAGCGAGCTGTTTGGTCATGTGAAGGGCGCGTTTACCGGTGCGATCCACCATCGCACCGGCAAGTTTGAGATGGCGGATAACGGCACGCTGTTTCTGGATGAGATTGGCGAACTGTCGCTGACGCTACAGGCGAAGCTCCTGCGCGTATTGCAGTATGGCGATCTCCAGCGCGTGGGTGATGACAGCAGCCTGAAAGTGAATGTACGCGTGCTGGCGGCGACTAACCGCGATCTGCGGCAGGCGGTGCTGGATGGCGCTTTCCGTGCCGATTTGTTCCACCGTCTGAGCGTGTTCCCGCTGTCTGTACCCCCGCTGCGTGAGCGCAGTCAGGATGTGGCACTGCTGGCGGGATTCTTCTGCGAGCGCAGCCGCGTGCAACTGGGGCTGGCACGGCTGGCGCTGACGGCAGACGCGGGTGCGCTACTGGAACAATACGACTGGCCGGGGAATGTGCGCGAGCTGGAACACGCTATTTATCGTGCCACTGTGCTGGCAAGAGCAGGGCAGGAATCGGGCGAGGTGCTGTTAGGCCCTGAACATTTCAATCTTGAACTTCCCTCCCAGCCTGTTCATGCCGCCGCAGGGGCGTCGAGCGCTATCGACACCGCACCCGCGTATTTCATCAGCGGTGGCCTGCGGGAGGCAACGGATGACTATCAGCGTCGGATCATCCAACAAACGCTGGCACGCCATGAGGGCAACTGGTCATCCTGCGCCAGAGAACTGGAAATGGACAGCGGCAACCTGCACCGCCTAGCGAAGCGGCTAAAAATTAAAAAAGATGTTTTTTAATTCGACTGCTATCACTTTTAGATAAAAAAGATCGCTGATTTTTAGCGGCGTAAAAGGGGCTGAACCGAAAGAGGCTTTCCGGATGAGCCGCATGGAGGCGGCGAAAACCAGTGCCGCGTCGGACAAAAACGTCAGAGACGTTTTTGAACAGCACATGTGCTTGCCCGAAGGGCGAGTCTCATTCATGAGACGAGTCATCGCGTCACTGGTGGTCCGGTAAGAAGCCTCTGGCGGTGAAGGCATCGCGTAGCGACCCCGTTCCGCCAAAAAGCCTGAGGTCAAGGAGCAGCGGCGATTGGCTGCTCCTTGTCGGGTGCGTGCAGAGAATCCGCATGAAAATACCGATTGTTATCGCACACGAAATATCCCCTAACTTCTATATCGCGTATTTAACTTAACCGCATTTCACGCACTTGGCGCTCTGAATCACCTGGAAGAAATCATTGCCTTTATCATCGACCAGAATAAAGGCCGGGAAATCTTCGACTTCGATTTTCCAGATGGCTTCCATTCCCAGCTCTGGGTATTCCACGCAGGTCAGGCTCTTGATGCTGTTCTGCGCCAGAATCGCTGCCGGGCCGCCGATGCTACCGAGGTAGAAGCCGCCGTGTTTATGGCACGCGTCGGTCACCTGCTGGCTGCGGTTGCCTTTTGCCAGCATGATCATGCTGCCGCCGTTGGCCTGCAATAAATCGACGTAGGAATCCATACGGCCAGCGGTGGTTGGGCCTAACGAGCCGGACGGGTAGCCTTCTGGCGTTTTTGCCGGGCCCGCGTAGTAGATCGGGTGATCTTTGATGTACTGCGGCAGGCCTTCGCCGTTATCCAGACGCTCTTTCAGCTTGGCGTGAGCAATGTCACGACCCACGATGATGGTACCGGTCAGGGAAAGACGGGTGGATACCGGATACTGCGACAGCGTTTTCAGGATCTCGGTCATCGGACGGTTCAGGTCGATTTTAACCGCATCGCCTTCGCCCGTTTCACGCAGATGTTCAGGAATGTATTTGCCCGGATTCTGCTCTAACTGCTCCAGCCAGATGCCCTTGCGGTTGATCTTGCCTTTGATGTTACGGTCAGCGGAACAGGATACGCCCATACCGACTGGGCAAGATGCGCCGTGGCGCGGCAGGCGGATAATCCGCACGTCGTGTGCAAAATATTTCCCGCCGAACTGTGCGCCCAGACCCAGATCGCGTGCGGCTTCCAGAATTTCCTGTTCCAGCGCAACATCGCGGAATGCCTGACCGTGCTCGTTGCCTTCGGTCGGCAGTTCGTCGTAGTACTTGGTCGACGCCAGCTTAACGGTTTTCAGCGTAGTTTCTGCCGAGGTACCGCCAATCACAAACGCGATATGGTACGGCGGACAGGCCGCGGTGCCCAGCGAGCGCATTTTCTCGATCAAGAAGCTTTTCAGTTTACCCGGCGTCAGCAGCGCTTTGGTTTCCTGATACAGATAAGTCTTGTTGGCAGAACCGCCGCCTTTGGTGACGAACAGGAATTTATAGTCTTCGCCTTCGGTACTGTAGAGGTCAATCTGCGCGGGCAGGTTAGTGCCGGTATTAACCTCTTTGTACATATCCAGCGCGGCGTTCTGCGAGTAGCGCAGGTTGTCTTCAACGAACGTGTTGTACACGCCCTGAGACAGCGCTTCGGCATCATTACCGCCAGTCCAGACATTCTGGCCTTTTTTACCGACGATGATCGCCGTACCGGTATCCTGACAGGTCGGCAGAATGCCCTTGGCGGAAATCTCTGAGTTGCGCAGGAATTGCAGGGCAACGTATTTATCGTTTTCGCTGGCTTCCGGATCGCTAAGAATATCGGCAACTTGCTGCTGGTGAGCGGGGCGGAGCATGAAAGAGGCATCGTGGAAGGCTTGCTGGGCCAGAAGGGTCAACGCGGCTGGCTCGATCTTCAGGATGTCCTGACCTTCAAACTGTGCGACAGAGACAAAGTCGCTGCTCAGCAGGCGATATTCGGTGTCATCTTTACTGAGTGGAAACGGATCTTGGTAATAGAAGGGTTTATTCGACATTTTTTTCTCACTTGCAATTGCATCAATTAGTAAATTTTCACCTTATAGGATTCAGCATCTTATTATTAAGGCGTATTACCGCAGCACTACAGGGATGTCTCGAATACAAAAGTAGTAATCACCATAATAGTATGGTTTTTTGTCGGGAAGTACTACTTTGGTACATCACAATAATAATGATGTGCGTGTTATTTTTTCCCTGTAGCAAACGCATGGAACGGTTGCACGGCATAGGTTTCCTGTGTGCGGACGCCATGGGAAACGGCACGCGGTTTAACGTGAAGATATTCCTCTTTTATACCCGTTATACTTCAAATTGCATGTGCGTTGGCTACGTTCAGTCACCCGAATCACTTACCTGAGTAAGCTCATCGGGATTCCTTCTCTTGCCGCCTTCCTGAAATTCGAATTATTTAGGGTATAATTGGCTTAATTAAGTAAAGTAAACGGTGAGATTAAAAATAATAACCACTTAATCTTTAATGTTATTCGTTGGCGATATAAAGAAACCGTTATTGGCTTTTTATCGCGTCATGAAAAAACAGACCGATCACAAAAGCCACGGTGCGGTGGCCGATGTGATGACAGATGTGATTTTGCCAATGCAGTGACGGAGTTATGTCGGCGCACTCTCTTGTTGGGCAAGGAGATTGTCGATCATCCACAGTCCTGCCGGGCCAGGTGGATGGGGTTTGGACCAGACAACGTCCACGTCGATCCACTGCGGCCAGCCCGCAACAGGCAGCTCCACCAGTTTCTGCTGGTCGTATTGCGCCACCAGCCAGCGTGGCAGAATGCTCCAGCCGTGCCCCTGCTGTGCCATTTCCAGTAGCATCAGGTAGGACGGCGCAGACCAGACGATCCCTTCCGGTTGCAGCCGGTCGCTGCGTTTATAGGTATTGAGATAGAGCTGGCGGACTGTCGCCAGCTGGCTGCGCGTCACGGTTTTTTCCGTTGTCAGCGGATGCGCTGCCGACACGAAGATGGCCATGTCGGTCTTAATCTGCAAACGTGCGGCGGCAATATCGGGCGGGTAATCTGTCTGGGCGCGCACTAGCCCGACATGCGCACGGTTCATTTGCAGCAGATCGATCACGTCATCACCTTCCGCAATCAGGCATTCAAACTCAATATCAGGAAAATGCTGGGCGAAACGTTGAAGCACGAGTTCGTAGTGAGGCGCTTGCCAGATATCCGACAGCACAAACGTCAGACGGGGTTCAATATGGTTGGCCAGACGGATCGCCAGCCCATCCAGCTCTTCGCTGGCGGATAAGATCGCCTGTACGTGGGAAAGCACTTTTCTGCCTGCCAGCGTGAGCACCGGCTGGTGACCGGAGCGATCAAATAACGTCAGCCCCAGATCGGCTTCCAGATTGGCGATGGCCGCGCTGATGGTGGACTGGCTTTTATGCAAGCGCCGTGCGGCGGCGGAAAACGAGCCCGCATCAACGGTAGTAACAAAAGCCAGCAGGGATTCCGGTGAATATCGCATTGTGCCTCTATCGTTTTTATCGATGGAATCTAACTGTACTCTACCACCTTATACGATGAAAATAAGGCCGTAATATGATGCCATCCATGGTCATGGCGAAAATTGACCAGCAACGTGCAATAAATAAAAGTGAATGTGTTATGCAGAACAAAACCAGCAAAACCTTACGTGAACGTGTATACCATGCGGTGGGCTTTGAACTGATCGCGTTGACGATCTGTGCGCCAGCGGGCGCCTGGCTGCTGAATAAGCCGCTCTTCGATATGGGGGCATTGGCCATCATGCTGTCCAGCGTCGCGATGATCTGGAACATGATCTACAACTCGATATTCGATCGCCTGTGGCCTGCGGACCGTGTTAAGCGTCGGCTGCCGATTCGTATCGCTCACGCGCTGGGGTTTGAAGGCGGCTTTATCCTGATTGGTTTGCCGCTGGCGGCATGGATGCTGAACGTCACGCTGTGGCAGGCGCTGATGGTGGAGATCGGCTTCTTCCTGTTCTTCCTGCCGTACACCGTGGTGTATAACTGGGCCTACGATACGCTGCGGGAGCGCATTATGAATCGCCGTCGTCATGTTCAGCAGGTATCGACCAGTTCTCGTCTGCGCTAATTCGCCTGCGGTAATGCTGCGCGTTACCGGTGTGTCAGCTTAAAGCTCTGATACGCCGGTAGCTCAAGCGCTCGCCATAAATACCAGGATGCCACTGTGCGATAAGGCTGACAGTGCAGGCTCAGTGCCTGCAAATCGCGCGGTTTCGGCATGTCCTGCAAATCATAAACGTAGCGTAACCCCTGCCGAATACCGAGATCGTCGAGCGGCATGATGTCGGTGCGTTCCAGCGAATAAATCAAAAACATTTCGACCGTCCAGCGTCCGATCCCCTTGAGCGACGTCAACTGCTGAATGAGCGTGTCGTCATCCCTCTCTGCGGCCTGTTCGAGGCTGGGCACCAGTCCGCTCAGCGCACCCTGTGCGATGCTGTGCAGCGTATCCGCTTTACGCGCGGAAAAACCGCACTGCCGTAGCGTGTCGGTGGAGCAGGCCAGTATCTGTTCCGGGGTGGGAAAGACATCGCCATGTACCCGCAGGAGTTTCGCGACCATCGCATCTCCGGCACGCGTTGTTAGCTGCTGATAGGCAACCGCACGCATCAGTGCCTCATAAGGTTCCCGATGTGGCGCGGTCTGATGGCGACAGTCGCCAATCTGTTCGATCAGGCTGGCCCAGCGCGCATTGATGGCGCTGAGATGGGTTTTGGCCTGCTGTGTGAAATCCAACGGCGGATGGGATGGCATAAACGGCTTCCGTGATGAGAATGCAAAGGGCAGAAAACGAGCATAGGAGATTGCCGCATGGCGCGCCATGTGGAAAGGGCTATTCGGATGAAAAAGCAAGAAGTGGAGAGGGGGATTACACACTGTCGTGGGATCTGTCAGGACGGATATTTCAGCGGCAGGTTATGCCGCTGTTACGCGTTAATAATACTCGCCGTGGCGATAGTCCCAGGTGGTGAAGGTATCAGACAGTAGCGACATCACCTTGTCCACATCCAGCCCCTTGCGTATCAGCGCTGGGCACGGATATACGCTCCGTCTCCCTTTCTGTTCCGGTATTAGCTGACCTTCTGTATCCACCATCGACACCATCACGCCTTGCTCATAGCGTGTGTCATGGGACTTATTCGGCTGGATAGATTTCACGTAATCGTCGGCTTCGATAATCAGATCGGCAAAGGTACTGATCCGTTCGCCGATACCTTCTACCTCGCCCCGGTTTCCCTTGCCTGACGGGTTAGCTGAACTGGCAAAGGTTAATTTACCGTACTTTTCCCACAGCTCCTGCGTGAGGATTTCGCTCGGTGTACCGAACTTAATCACGAAACAGCTGGTTTTGCGATCGTCCATCATCAGCGCTTTCGAGCCGTCTTTGGGGATGCGCACTAATGCGCTGTCGTGCCAGGGAAGGATGCAGCCCAGCAGTACGTCGGCATCCCAATGGCGTTGATATAACTGCTCGATTTCTGGGTTTAGCTGCGCCAGCGCTTTTAACTGCGCGATGGATCCGCACAGTACGACGCCCGGCTTGCTTCGGTTGCGCTGTTTGGCATCAAATTTTCGTTCCAGCCCGGCCTTATCTGAAGCCATGATGATGTAACCCACTTTGGTGGGCGAAACGATGATTCCCCCGCCGCGTGACATAATCTGCACCGCATCGTCATGCAAACCGCCATTCCAGTGAACTTTACTGCCGCTCATATCGCCCCCTGATTGCAGAGAAAAAAACTGAGTCTCACCGTGTACCATTTATTCGCATCACAGGTTTGTTTAAAAAGTAACCGGCGGTGTCGGCAGAAATATCACCATCGGGGCGATCCGAATGAAAAAGCAAGAGTGGGACGTGTGCACAAGGTCGCTTCGGTTTAGCGTTAGCGCATGGCATGACTTTCAGTAATAGTAAGATTGGCAGTAATGCCGAGATTGGAATGAGGTGTACAAATGCGTAACGATACGATGCTGAGTGATACGCCGTTTCAGGATGCCGATTCGCGCTGGCAGGCGGTAGTAGCGCGCAATCAAGCGGCTGATGGCTGCTTTATCTATGCGGTGAAAACCACGGGGATTTACTGTGTACCCTCCTGTGCATCACGCCAGCCCCGGCGTGAAAATGTGGTGTTCTTCGCGACGGCCGACGAGGCGCAGGCAGCGGGTTTCCGCCCGTGTAAACGCTGTCGTCAGGGAACACTTTCGCGGCAGGAACAGCAGGCGCAGCAGATTGCCCGCGCGTGCCGGATGATTGAGCAGTCGGAGCATCAGCCGACGCTGGCGGTGCTGGCTCAGGCCGTGGGGATAAGCGCATTCCATTTTCATCGCGTGTTCAAAGCCATAACCGGTCTGACGCCAAAACAGTATGCCAGCGCCCATCGTCATCGGCAGCTGCGTGAACAGTTGGCGGATAGCGGCACGGTGACCGCAGCGATTACGGCGGCGGGCTATGACGCCAGCGGGCGCTTTTATGCCGAAGCGGGCGCACATTTAGGGATGACGCCGACGGCGTTTCAGAATCGGGGAAAAGGGATGACGATCCGCTTTGCCGTTGGCCGCTGTTCACTCGGCGAGGTGCTGGTGGCGGAAAGCGAGAAAGGGATCTGCGCGATCCTGCTGGGGGACGATCCTGACGCTCTGCTCAACTCGCTTCAGGAGATGTTTGCTAACGCACAGCTGATCGGCGGCGATGCGGCATTTGAACAACGCATGGCGCAGGTTGTTGGGTTTGTTGACGATCCTGCAATTGGGCTGACGCTGCCGCTGGATATTCGCGGCACGGTATTCCAGCAGCGAGTCTGGCAGGCGCTACGGGCGATTCCGGCTGGAGAAACGCTGAGCTACCGTGACGTCGCTGAGCGCATTGGCACGCCGGCTGCCGTGCGTGCTGTCGCGGGGGCTTGTGCGGCGAACCGACTGGCGGTCGCGATTCCCTGTCATCGCGTGGTTCGGCATGACGGCGCACTATCTGGCTATCGCTGGGGCGTCGTGCGTAAACGCGCTCTGTTGGAGAAAGAATTGTTGGAGAAAGAATTAGCTACGGATCCACAAGGGGAATCGCCATCGTGAATTTTGATTTATTTGCTGATGAAGCGCCGCGTCGCTGGACGGAAACGCTGGCTCCAGGCGCGCTCGTCTTGCGTGGTCGCGCCTATGACGAGGCTCCGGCGTTGCTTGCGGCACTGAAAGCTGTCACCGCGCGTGCGCTGCTGCGGAATATGGTGACGCCGGGCGGCTTTGTGATGTCGGTGGCGATGAGCAACTGCGGGAAACTCGGTTGGGTGACGGATGAACGTGGCTATCGCTATACCGCACAGGATCCGCTGAGCGGAGAAGCGTGGCCCGCCATGCCAGAAGTTTTTTCCCAGTTGGCGAAGCAGGCGGCGAGCGAAGCGGGTTTTGCTGATTTTGAACCGGATGCCTGCCTTATCAACCGCTATGACGTCGGCACGCGCATGTCTCTGCATCAGGATAAAAATGAACGGGATTTTCACCAGCCAATCGTGTCCGTCTCGCTGGGGCTCAGCGCGGCATTCCTGTTTGGCGGCATGGCTCGCAGTGATAAAGCGCAGCGTGTTCCGCTGACGCATGGCGATGTGGTGGTCTGGGGCGGTGAATCGCGGCTCTATTTTCACGGCATTCTGCCGTTGAAAAGCGGCAGAATGCCGGAAGGGATGCCCGACGAATGCCGTTTTAACCTGACGTTTCGTAAAGCTGGATAGGGGAACCACAGGGATGATTCCCCGGTGGTTGCCCCGTATCTCTCAATGCTCAAACGATCGGCATCAGGCTTAAGCGCTGGCGCTTATTTCTTGCTGAACTTCATATAATCGAGGGCGCTTTCTGCCGCGATACGACCGGAGTTAAGCGCAAAGCCAAACGTGCCGCCGCCTAACAGCAAGTCATAGGTGTCACCATACATGCCGGCAGCATCATTACCCGTGACGTACAGGCCCGGAATGACCTCACCGGATTTATCGATTGCCTGCATTTTTTCGTCAATCTTCACGCCGCCCAGTGTGCCCAGCGCGGCAGGCTGCATTCTCACCGCATAGAATGGGCCGGTTTTGACCGGACGCAGGTAATCCATGTTTTTGTTAAACACGTCGTCCCGCTTTTGCGTCGCAAACTTGTTGTTTTCTTCCAGCGTATGCTTCAGCACGCTCGCATCAACGCCCATCTCTTTCGCCAGCCCGTCGATGGTGGCGGATTTGAAGACGAAGCCGCGATTTTTCTGACTTTCCTTCGTAAATTCGCTATCAAATTTCGTCAGCTTGGTATTGGCGATCACCCATTCGCCAATCGGCACGTCAATGCCGTCTTCGACGTAATGCTTACGCGAGGTTTCATCGAAAATGGAGTACATGATGCCGCCTGCTTTTGACAGCGCGTTGCCGGAGTGTGGCCAGATGATGACGTTGGATTCATCGGTAAAGCGGCGGCCGTGTTGGTCAACCCACAGGTAGGGCTGACGTGCGGCGGCCAGCAGGTGAGAATTCGGGGCATAGTCTGGCAGGCCGGGGCGATAGGCTTGCAGCAGGCCTAGCCCGTCCGGTTTGGCTCCGGCTTTCCAGGCCATATTAATTCCGTCGCCGTCTTTACCGACGTTGCCGACCATGATGGTGTCAGGGAAGGCGGCGTATTTTTGCAGCATCTCTTTATTGTTGGCATAGCCGCCGGTCGCGATGATGACGGCCTTGGCGTCTATCTGAACGGTGTTGCCGTCGCTATCCTGTGCGATAACGCCCGTGACTTTACCGTCTTTCACGACCAGATCTTTGCCCGCCGTTTTCACCAGCGTGGTGACATCCATGCTTTTAAACTGCTCGTGGAATGTCTTGATCAGGTGGCGTCCGTGGCCGGGGCCGTCGATCACATGCCAGGTCAGCATACCGCCAGGGCCGCCGGGGCCGATGTATTCAAACTTGATGCCTTTCGATTTCACCCATTCAATCGTGTCCGCCGAGCGGTTGACGAAAGCGCGCACCACGAAGGGGTTAGCCATCCAGTGGCTGTAATCCATGATGGTCTTAAAGGCCATATCGGGCGTGACGACGATTCCCTGACGTTTCTGCAGGCTGCTGTTGGCGGCGAAGATGCCTTCGGCAAAGTTACCTGTGCCGCCAACGATGGGTTGTTTTTCCAGTAAGACGATTTTAGCCCCTTTCTCTGCGGCGGCCATCGTTGCCGACGTGCCCGCCGCACCCGCGCCGATAATAACGATATCCGCGCTTTTTGGGATTTCCGGTTTCGCCGCGTCTGCCGCCTGCGCGGTAGACCAGCTCATCATCGAGAGACAGAGCGTCGCGAGTACACTTTTTCTGAAGCGTTTCATGATGTTTTCCTTAATGTCATTCGTATTCTTACAATGCAGTCGTGCTGCGTGTGGAGAACCAACGGGATTAATTCGCTTTAGCCTGTGAGTACGCATCTTCCGCCGCTTCTTTCACTGCACCGCTGGTCATCGTGGCGCCGGACACGCCATCAACCTGAATGCTCTGCTTTTCGGTCATGGTTTTGGCGAGTTCGATGGCGGCTTCCCCGCCGACTTCCGGCGTTTCTTCCGGGGCATCAATCGTCGATTTAAGGACTTTCCCCTGCGCATCGATATCGAGCGTAACGGTGACGTCCCCGCCGATACCCTGTCTCGCGGCGGAATAGGTGCCAGCTTTAAAATTCCCCTCTTGCGCAACTGCGGTTCCGATTGCGAATAACAGGCAGAGTGGAAGGATTCCTGAGCAGATTTTCATATCAATAGTTCCAGTAGTTTTTGAATGAATACGGTGAGTAACCAATTTATCTCCCATAAATAACGCTATCTCCCATGAATAAAGTGATAACCGTCGTCGTTATTGAGGGGCTTGAATATCAGGCAGCAAAGGGGTAAGCCAATGCCGAGTAATAAAAACAACAGGCTGAAATGATTAAGATTGAAGAGGATTTCAAACTGAGAAAGAAAACGTAATACCGGAAACGTCAGCGTCATACTGAGCATGACGGAAAGTAATTGGCTAATGGTCAGCAGATTATTACCGCTGTGGTACGTACTGTTATTCAGATTGCTAAAGGCCAGCGTACTTTCTGCTGAATATAAGGTTGAAATCAGCACGCCTAACAGCATGGCGATGATGCCGATAAGCAGCATCGATTTCTCTTGCACGGCGACGCTCAGCGCGAGGATACACAGCGAGGTTACGCTGGTTGTCAGCATCAACAGCCGACGGTAGCCAATGCGCCTTACCAGCGGTTCGAAAAGCAGTTTTGACAGCAGTGCACCGCTGGAAAAGAGCAGCAGAATCAGGCTGGTTTCCACGGGTTTACAGGCCAGCGTCGTTTGCAGCATTAACGACAATACGACAGGAATTGATGCCAGTAATGTGCGTGTTGCGACGCCGCCAATAACGCCGACAGAAAAGGTTCTGATGCCAAACAGGGCGCGAGGGAATAATGCCGTCTCTGCGATGAGATGTTGCCGATAGTAAATAAATACCAAGCCCAGCGTGCTGCAAGACAGGAATAGCATGACGAACGTTGGCAATATATTTTTTGTGGCGGTGGTTAACATGAAGGCCACGAGAAATAACATCAAAATGGGAAAGGCGACTTCATAGGCACCCGTGCGAGCTGTCTCTTTTATGGTAGCAACAGGAATATATCGGGTTGCCAGAAAAAAGCAGAGTAAAGCCAGCGGGATATTAACGAGGAAAATAGCCTGCCACGAGAGAAAACTAACTAGAATATTGCCGAAAACGGGGCCGATCAGGGTGCCGAGTAATCCCAATAAGGTCACCCGATTCAGGAAGCGTAATTTCAGCTTCTGCGGCGTGGTGCGCAATATCACGGTTCTGATGATGGGCAGCATGAGCGCACCGCCGATGCCCTGAATAAAGCGGAAAACGCTTAAGCTGCCGAGTGTGGTTGCCGTCATGCACAGCAGCGAACCGAGCGTGAAAATGGCAATCGCGATCTGGTAGGTTTTCCGTTCCCCTAGCCGTTCCGCCAGCCAGCTATTGGCCGGCGTAAACGCGACGACCGTGACAATGTAGGCGATCACAATCGCTTCCATATGCAACACCGGCTGGTGTAGCGACTGCGCAATGGCGGGGATGGCGACATACACCATGGTGGTATCCAGGGATTGCATAAAAAAAGTGGCCGAGGCAATCCAGAATAAGACCCATGACGTGTTCATTCAGGCCACCGTCATTTGTCCGGCATAAAGCACGAACAGTCGTAGCAGGAACACACCGAACAGGCTCATGGCGGCTAACGTAATCAGCTGGCCTTTGCCGGAATGGGCGGAAGGCTTGCGTACCTGATTGGCAATGAATGGGATCACAATGCCGATGCCGATAATGCCAATCCAGAATACGCCGCCCCAGAAGCCCGACAGCGCGGTCTGCGCAGCGACAACCTTTTGCCCGCCACCAAGCAGCAGCCCGATAAAGAACGCGAACAGCAGGAACAGTTCGGCATACACCACAGGTGTTTCTACGCGGTGGATGAAGTGCAGGGAGCGTGAATGCCCCGGCGCATTGCGACCCCATGCACTGGCTAGCAGCATGACAGCAATGCCGGAGGTGGTGCCAGATACCAGAAACAGGACGGGCAGAACGGGGTTATTCAAGAGCGGGAACGATTTCAGCGCGGACAGCAGAAAGCCGGTATAGCAGCCGAGCAGGATGGCCAGTACCAGCAGCAGGTTTTCAATCACCGCAGCCCTTTTGACGATCGTCATCGTTAACTTACGCGCTTGCGCAGCCAGTGCGGGCCGGTGCCAGACGGTCTCAAGCTGCGTCAGCCATCCGTCATGATAAAGCGTGATGATCCATAACAGCATCACGACGAAATACACCTGAAACAGCATCACACCCAGCGACATGATGGAGGTCGGGTTGTAAAAGACCATCAAATACCAAAAGGTCAGTGGGCGAGTCAGGTGAAAAATCAGAATCACTAGCCCGAGGATCACTGCGAGCGGTGCCACGATGGCCGTGGCTTTGATGATGCGATTGCTGCCGCGATATTCGCTGGGAACGTAGTGCCTGAGGAGCATTGAGAGCGACACCATTCCCGCTGAAATGCCGACCAGAAGAAGATAAACGGCGATGGGCCAATTCCATACCAGCGTGTCGAACGTGAAGGCATTATGCATTGTCGATTGCTCCTCGTTTCCCCGGCATACGGTAGAGCTGGGGTTCTGTGCCCAAATAGACCTTGGAGCGATAGGTCGCGTTGCTCGCGATCATCTTGGCAATGTTGCTTTCAGGATCGTTAAGATCGCCAAATACCAGGGCTTTGGTGGGGCAGATTTCGACGCAGGCGGGCTGCTTTCCGGCGGCCAGATTGGTTTCCCGACAAAAGTTACATTTGTCTGCCGTCTTCGTAACCGGGTTGATGAAACGCACATGGTAAGGACACGCGGCAATGCAGTAGCGGCAGCCCACGCAGCGTTTATCGTTGACGTCGACGATACCAGTGAGCGCGTCTTTGAAGGAGGCTCCCGTTGGGCAGACCGCAACGCAGGGCGGGTTTTCACAATGCTGACAGGATTTACGGAAAAATTGCTTAATGGCACGCGTCTTCTCGACGGCAGGAATATCGACGGTTTGCAGTATATCCAGCCGAGTTACGCCATCGGGCACGTTATTGGTCTCTTTACAGGCCTTAATACAGGCTTTGCAGCCGATACAGCGCATTTCGTTATGCAATAAACCATATTTAACCGCTAATTTACCCTGCGTTTTTTCAGGTTCATTTTGCGCTTGTGCGAGACCGATATGCCCACTAATGGCAATCGTTCCCCCCATATAAGCAATAAAACGACGGCGAGATAATTCTTCCATATTATAAATCTTCACATTGGGGTGATAGCCGCGCGAACGCCAGATATGATTAATCCAGCAATAGCGTTAATATTTCGCAGTGTGGCGCTAATAGGGAATAATGCTCCGTTATTACGATGAAAATAATCAGTAGGCCACGTTGTTATTGTGGTTTTATTGGAGCATGGGGATTAACGGTTAAGTGTGCGGTTGGTCACGTTTATTTTTTTGTAGATCCGTATATAACAAATGTCGATTTGTTATAAATGCATTGTTATTTTTCTCGTTCGTTTAAGAAATTGTGTTTCTATTATAGGGATGCAAATTTCTGTTTTTATTTTTGTGATAAAAACGAATAATTGATGTGTGTCAGATTATCGATTTTTTATGTGAGTAATAATTGGGGGTAAAATGGATAATGGCTTTTTTCATAACAAATAAAAAACGTTAGTGCGTATTTAGCACTAACGTTTGTTTAACAAAATAATAAAGGGATATACTAAAAACCGTAAACGGGTATTAAGGTTTTAGGTGTTTATCAAGAAAGCCAACGGTAATTTTCATGATTTCAGGCTGTAGCCAATGTGGCCCGCCGTGCTCGGCACCTTTAACGCTGTAGTAGGTGGATTCGATATTTTTCGCCGTCAGAGCCTGGTGCAGCCTTTCAGTCTGGCGTGGAGAAACCACCGTATCGTTCGTGCCGTGCATGATTAGAAATGGAGGTGTGGCATTGCTGATAAAGTTAATCGGGTTAGCCGCTGCTGCTTTATCGGGATAGCGGGTAATCGCGCCCCCTTCATTAAATACGGCGGTGCCGTTGACCCAGATAGCTTCTGTCGCGGAAGGTGATGCGTGTTTCTGAACGACATCGTCAGGGAAACCTTCACCGACAAGCGTCAGGTCGGATAAGCCATAGAAATCAATGACGGCCTGGACATCACTGCTTTGGTCGAGGTTATCGCCTTTATCGTAGGCTTTTGAGCCATTTGTCGTCCCAGCAAAGGCGGCCAGATAGCCCCCAGCAGAGGCACCGAAAACCGCAGCATGCTGGCCGTCGATACCAAATTTTTTCGCATTAGCGCGCAGATAACGAATAGCAGATTTTACATCTTCCAGCGGCGCGGGGAAAAGCACGGTAGGGGCGACACGGTATTCCATGCTAGCAACCACATAACCGGCTTCGGCAATGTTGAGGCGTTGTTGCAGATAATTATCTTTATTGGCGTTAACGAATCCGCCGCCAGTAATGAATAATACAACCGGAAGCGCGGTTTTCGCTTCAGGCTGAAGAATATCCATTTTTAATGCAACATTCGGATAGCCCCGTATCGACACCTGAGAATAAACGACGTCAGAGATTAACTTCACCGGGGTGGTTTCCTGCTTTACGGTGATTTCATGTTGATTCTGTGCCGCATGGATTGCGGTAGTACTCATCATTACCAAGGTTGCTAATCCTATTTTTGCTATTTTCGAATAATCCATATCTTAAGTCCTTTTGTTAGAGAGATGTAAATTATTTGTCTTGTGATGAACGATATCTTGTTTGTAAAAATAATATTAAATAATCTTTATTAAAATGAGTTTGTCATGCTTGGTGGGATTAATTATTTCCTCCTTGATAATAAGTTGACTATATCTGCTATTAACGCTATTTCTCATGAATTAAATGTGCATCTAATCACATTTGATTATTTACAAATCCCTATAATTGTCATTATGGGTGGTTATAAACGAGACAGTTGATGCGTAATATAAAACAATGTTCAGCATAAAGCGTGTGATTTATTATCAGGAACTCATCCGGGTCGGGAGTTTCACTAAAGCGGCGAAGGCGCTGAATATCTCTCAGGCGTTCTTGTCGCAGGAGATCGCGCGGCTGGAACTTGAAACGGAAAGAAAACTGATTAACCGAACCACCCGGCAGTTTTCTCTGACGCCATTCGGGAAGATCTTTGCTGACAAAATTCAGGGGATGATTAAGGAACATTATGAGCTGGAACAGTTCGTCAGCAGCTATGAGGAAAGCACGGATGGTGCGCTGCTGGTTGGCGTGATTCCGATTTTTAACCGTCTGGATCACTACAATATGTTTAACCTGTTTCAGAAAGCCTATCCCAATATCGATATCTCTTTCATTGATGGCGTCAGCACTGATTTACTGGAAAGGGTGCGCAATGGTGAGATCCACCTGTCTTTCTCTACACCTTTTGATGAATACCTGAACGATCCGTTGTTTCATCACACTATTTGTCAGATCGATGACATTGTTGCGGTAATGGCAAGGTCGCACCCGCTTGCCGACAGTAAGACGCTCAGCTTGCCGCAGATGGTAAAAGAAAAGCTGATCGTGCCGCAGAAAGGGACGGGGGAGCATGCCGCTGTTTCTGACTCTTTCACTCGGCAGGGCATCAACCCCAGCTACTTCCGCGAATGCAGCAACATGGACATCATTATGGATCTGGTGATTAACCTGTCCGGCGTGGTCTTCCTCTGTTCGTCTGTCGCGAAAAGCCTGACCGCTTACGACGTCGCGGTTATTCCGCTGGAAGAGCAACTGAAAAGGACTTTCGCCATTAGCTATCTAAAGCGCAGCACGAACATTCCCATGGTGCGGTTGTTTCTGGATTTCCTGCAAGACTACAACAGCGAGTCCGTCCGGTAGGGCATTTTCCTTGTTCAAAAGGCGCGGATGTCCAGATAGTTCGCCCCCTCGGTTGGTCTGGGTTGCTCGTTTTGTAATCATGAAAAAGAGGCTTGTAGTATTTTTTATCTATAAAAATCAGTTATATATGTAATCCATGTGTAGTGCCAAGCTACGCTACTTTGAATCTTTAAATAGCGGAAGCCCTTGGGATTTTCTCCAACGCTTTATTTCATTAATAACACCTTCAGGTGAGTCATCTCTTTCATCTGGCGGGTAAAAAATCAAACCATTCCCTTCAGGATGAAACACAATTTTATCAAAATGCTCAACCAAACTATCTATGTGTGTTTCTAATTCTTTTCCTCTAAGCCCCAGAGGGTTATCAAAAAATTCCTTTAGGTAAGAAATAAACTCCGCCTCAGTATAGTCCTCAAGCTTTTCTTTTAAATTCATATATTCACCATTATTTTTAATGCAAGCCAATATGATTTTTGGGGGTATTCACTCTCAAATTATCAATATTATATACTTCTCCACTGTGCTGTATATTTTTAACATGATGAATTTCAAACCGTTTTCTTTTTCCTACCTGCTCTTCAGGTATAGCAAAAGGGGAATTGCCTGCCCTAATCATGGTCTGATTGGATCGATTAAACTGAACCATTAATTCAGGACACTCTGCCACGGCTAACCAAAATGCTTCCCTAAAGTCATCAAAGCGTTCAAATTTTTTCCCTATCAGCTTATCTGCGACTTGAGCAGGCACTGGTGCACCTAATCCTGAACTGGCGGATTCCAGCCATTTACCTTCATCACTCAATACCTCACCTTTTCCTGTTACGGTGCCGGGTTTATCCCGCGCTGATTGCAGATAAACATAGAGTGGTTTTATCTCTGATCCATCAGGGAAGACTAAGATCCAGTCATTAAAATCATGCTCATCTATTGCAGGAAACGGTAACGTGGTAGTTTCTATTTCATTCTCGGGGATAGGGTAGATCAGGATGGTTGGTTGACTGATGGGGTTTACCGGGCTTCCGGTATCCGTTACAGGCTCTGATCCATCAGGCTTTTCTGGAGTCCATGTGATGGTTGGGCCATCTAAGCCGGGCGCAGGTGTGAAGGTGTAGCCCTGCATCTTCGCATCCCACACCATATTGGCAACGCGAACGCCTTCATAGCGTGTTCCTTCCCCCGTGTGCACGCCATATACCTGCATCTTGCCATGAATATCAGGACGCCAGAAAAACCGGACGCGTGTTGTTGCCGTTTCGCCCGCCCAGCCTTTACGCCGTAGCTCATCTTCCAGCCAGTATTCGTCTCGTCCTGGAACCTTATCACTGCCTTCCCCCGCGGACGGAATATAGAGCGCGGAGGCTAATGCGCCAATATACGGTACACTTCTTGCCGCGCTCAGCACGCCACCAAGAGACCATTCTCCCCAGACTTGTGTCATGACTCCCGTCGCGGCCAGTAAGCCGATATCAGCACTGGCGACGGGCTCTTTCTGTTTCTCTGTGACTACCGGGTCGATAAGCGGTTTGGCAATGGGGGCTGGGGAAAGCGTTTTGTCATCAGCAGCGACCAACAAATCAAACAGGGTCTTATACCAGGGTTCTTGTGGGAGATGTTTGGGAGGAGATGGCTTGGGTGAAGAGGTTGCGGTTTCTGATTCTGTTGTTTTCTTCTTCGTAGCCTGTGCATGTTGCACGATTTCATGCGTATTACTTGCAGCATGATAATCATAGCCACAGCAATCGTCTTGTTCGGGCTGGGCAAACAGCACCATGTCCCCGAAATTTTTGACTGGCTCTTTTTCCGTCCTTGTACGAATACAACTTTTATCCTGTAAACAAGATTTGGCGTACACAGGAGGAACGGTCAGCATGGGGGTTAATGCCAACAACGGCGCACGATTTAGTACTGCCTGCCTGGCGCAGTCCTGAACCGGAGATTGATAAGGTGTATCACCAATAATAACGTTGCCACTACCGGAAATAATCACACCACCACAATTGATGCTGTCTCCAATACGCGCAGCAGGCTTGCCGTTAATAATGACGGTGGATGAACCTTCGGCTATTTTTCGGGAATGGAAACCATGTGGTGTATTGGGGCAGGGGCAATCGTGAAGCAGAACTGCATCGCCTTTACGGGCAGCAGGTTGACCATTAATGATCACGTTAGGACTGCCTTCGGTTATCGGTGTTTCAGGGAAGCAATCGTGACCACTTCCGATGTCGTAAAGACGGGCAGCACCCGGCATCGTCATTTTCCTTTGACAGTAAAACAAGCCTTTTGATGGCTGAATGGTGGGCGTTTTTTATTGGGGATTCAATACCGGAACCGCTACCAGCCTCGCATATAGTGGCCCGAACATTGACCGCCTGAGCCTCCGCCTACCCTTTATCTCCCTACGTTTTCCTCCCTCGGCGCACCTCGGTTTTTCTTCCCGACCTTCATGGGTTTTAGATAAATGTTGCAAATGTGAATAAATGTGAGGTGATTCAAATTATCTCGATTAATATACTTGTATGGTAGTCAGCATAAACGAATGGCTACATGCACAGAAGGATAAGTAACGTGAAGATTGTCAGCGCTGAAGTGTTTGTCACCTGCCCGGGACGGAACTTTGTCACCCTGAAAATTACGACAGATAGCGGATTAACCGGCCTCGGCGATGCGACGCTCAACGGGCGTGAGCTGCCGGTCGCCTCTTACCTCAAAGATCATGTGTGTCCGCAGCTGATTGGCCGCGATGCGCACCAGATCGAAGATATTTGGCAGTATTTCTACAAAGGCGCGTACTGGCGTCGTGGCCCGGTGACGATGTCTGCCATTTCGGCAGTCGATACCGCACTGTGGGACATCAAGGCCAAAGCCGCCAACATGCCGCTCTACCAATTGCTGGGCGGTGCATCGCGCACGGGCGTCATGGTGTATTGCCACACCACGGGCCACTCGATTGATGAAGTGCTGGACGATTACGCCAAGCATCGCGATGAGGGCTTCAAGGCGATTCGCGTGCAGTGCGGCGTGCCGGGTATGAAAACCACCTACGGCATGGCGAAAGGCAAAGGGCTGGCGTATGAGCCAGCGACGAAAGGCAATTTGCCGGAAGAGCAACTGTGGTCGACGGAAAAATACCTCGATTTCACGCCTAAGCTGTTTGAAGCGGTGCGTGACAAGTTTGGCTTCAACGAGCACATGCTGCACGACATGCACCATCGCCTGACGCCGATTGAAGCGGCGCGCTTTGGTAAAAGTATTGAAGACTACCGTCTGTTCTGGATGGAAGATCCAACGCCTGCGGAAAATCAGGAGTGCTTCCGCTTAATCCGTCAGCACACGGTTACGCCGATTGCGGTGGGTGAAGTCTTTAACAGTATCTGGGATTGTAAACAGCTGATCGAAGAACAGCTGATCGACTACATCCGCACCACGATTACCCACGCGGGTGGGATTACCGGCATGCGTCGCATCGCCGACTTTGCCTCGCTCTATCAGGTGCGCACCGGTTCACACGGGCCGTCGGATCTGTCGCCTATTTGCATGGCGGCGGCGCTGCATTTTGACCTCTGGGTGCCGAACTTTGGCGTACAGGAATACATGGGTTATTCGGAGCAAATGCTGGAAGTGTTCCCGCATAACTGGACATTCGATAACGGCTACATGCACCCAGGCGAAAAACCGGGGTTAGGCATTGAGTTTGATGAAAAGCTGGCGGCCAAATACCCCTATGACCCCGCTTATCTGCCGGTTGCCCGTCTGGAAGACGGCACGTTGTGGAACTGGTAAGAGTGGAATAGGTAATCAGAGGCCAAAATATGAAAAGCATTGTGATACAGCAGCCGAATTCGCTGGTGATTGAAGAACGTCCTATTCCACAGCCAGCGGCAGGTGAAGTTCGGGTAAAGGTAAAGCTGGCCGGTATCTGTGGCTCGGACAGCCACATCTATCGCGGGCATAACCCTTTTGCCAAATATCCGCGCGTGATCGGGCATGAATTTTTCGGCGTGATTGAGGCGGTGGGTGAGGGCGTGGAGGCATCCCGTCTGGGCGAGCGCGTCTCGGTCGACCCGGTAGTGAGCTGCGGCCACTGCTACCCTTGCTCAATTGGCAAGCCGAACGTCTGTACTTCGCTGGTGGTGTTGGGTGTGCATCGTGACGGCGGGTTCAGCGAGTACGCTGCCGTACCGGCGAAGAACGCGCACATCATCCCGGATGAGATTCCTGATGAGTTTGCCGTGATGGTCGAGCCCTTCACGATTTCCGCCAACGTGACCGCACAGGTGAAGCCGACGGAGCAGGATGTCGCCCTGATTTATGGTGCGGGACCGATGGGGTTGACCTCGGTTCAGGTGCTCAAAGGTGTGTTCAACGTGAAGGAAGTCATCGTCGTCGATCGCATTTCTGAACGTCTGGATATGGCATTACGCAGCGGCGCGGACAGAGTCATTAACAACGCATCGCTGTCATTAAAAGACGAGCTTGAAGCGCTGAATATCAAGCCTACGCTGATTGTTGATGCTGCCTGCCATCCGTCTATTTTGCAGGAAGCGATTACGATTGCTTCTCCTGCGGCACGTATCGCCATCATGGGCTTTTCCAGCGAGCCTTGTCAGGTCAGTCAGCAGGGAATAACCAGCAAAGAGATTTCCATTTTCTCATCGCGCTTGAATGCTAACAAATTCCCAATCGTGATTGAGTGGCTGAAAGCGAAACGTATCGATCCGGCAAAACTGATTACCCACCGGTTTGATTATCAGGAGGTTGTACAGGCAATTGAAGTTTTTGAAAAAGATCAAAAACGCTGCTGCAAAGTCCTGCTGACATTTAATGATGCATGACACGTTATTGGCAACAGGGGATGTATAAAAGGAAAAACTATATCGGCTACATAATAATATAATGATTCCTTTGAAGTAATTATTTCTCTCTTAATCACTCCAGACCATTAATAACGGGCTGGAGTGGATTGCGACACCATGATGAACGGTAATTTTACTTACTGTGCTCTACCATAATTACAAATCGTCGAGAGTATATATATGAATACGCAAATCGCATCTGGACAAGATAAGCCTGTAAGAAGTACCTCGGATTTAGTCAAGGCGGCGGTGTCCGGCTGGCTGGGCACCGCATTAGAATTCATGGATTTCCAACTGTATTCGCTCGGTGCGGCATTGGTCTTCCATGAAATATTCTTCCCTGAACAATCGGCTGCAATGGCGCTGATTCTGGCAATGGGAACCTACGGCGCAGGCTATGTCGCACGTATCGTCGGTGCCTTTATTTTCGGCCGTATGGGGGACTCCATCGGCAGAAAGCGCGTGCTCTTTATTACCATTACCATGATGGGGATCTGTACCACGTTAATTGGCGTGCTACCGACCTACGCACAGATTGGTATTTTCGCGCCCATCCTGCTGGTGACCTTGCGTATCGTGCAGGGATTAGGGGCGGGTGCCGAGATTTCCGGTGCCGGGACTATGCTGGCTGAATACGCGCCGAAAGGGAAACGCGGGATTATTTCCTCACTGGTTGCAATGGGTACCAACTGTGGCACGCTCAGTGCTACGGCTATCTGGGCCGTCATGTTTTTTGCCCTCTCAAGAGAAGAGTTACTGGCGTGGGGCTGGCGTGTACCGTTCCTGGCTAGCGTAGTCGTGATGATCTTCGCGATCTGGCTGCGTATGAACCTGAAAGAAAGCCCGGTTTTCGAAAAAGTGAGTAATGATGTCTCGGGTACTGAAGAGCCGTCTCCTGCTCTGGTGGTTGAGCAAAGCGAACAAAAATCAGTACTGTCTATGTTCAAAAGCAAGGCATTTTGGCTGGCAACAGGATTACGCTTCGGGCAGGCGGGAAATTCAGGATTAATTCAGACCTTCCTCGCGGGATATTTAGTCCAAACGCTCTTATTCAATAAATCTATTCCGACCGATGCATTGATGATCAGCTCCATTATTGGTTTTATCACCATTCCATTATTAGGATGGCTCTCGGATAAAATTGGTCGCCGCGTACCGTATATTATTCTGAATATCTCGGCGATATTGTTAGCCTACCCAATGCTGTCTCTTATCGTTGATAAAGAGAATAGCGTTAACGTGATTGTCGTCAGCATTATCATTATTCATAACTTCGCGGTACTGGGATTATTTGCGCTGGAAAATATCACCATGGCGGAAATATTCGGTGGACGCAGTCGCTTTACGCAAATGGCGATTGCCAAAGAAACCGGTGGTCTGGTTGCTGTTGGTTTTGGGCCGGTGTTAGCGGGTATTTTCTGCAACATGACCGGTTCCTGGTGGCCGATTGTCGCGATGATGATTGTTTATTCTGTGATCGGTTTATTTGCGGCTATCTGTATGCCGGAAGTGAAAGACCGTGACTTGGATGCATTAGAAGACGCGGCGTAACGTTCAGATTGTCATTGTTCGAGTTGCAGATGAGTTGACCTGTCTGCAACTCGAATTATTTAGGACACAGACGTATTTTTTGAATCACCTATCAGGGATAACGATGAGTATCAGTGAATTTTCTACGCTTAAACCGCAGGTTGTGGTGCCGCGTTACAACCGTAGCCAGCTAAAAACACGTATTGCGCATATTGGCTTTGGCGCATTCCACCGGGCGCATCAGGCGGTCTGTGCCGATAAGCTGGCGGCGGAGCACGGTAGCGACTGGGGCTATTGCGAAATTAACCTGATTGGCGGCGAGCAGCAGATTGAAGCCATTCGCCAGCAGGATTTGCTGTGGTCGGTTTCCGAAATGGCGGACAGCGGCTGGAATAGCTGGGTCATCGGCGTGGCAACCCGCGCGCTGCACGCGGAAGTCGAAGGCATCGAGGCGGTGCTGGAAGCGCTGAGCGCGCCGGATATCGCCATTGTGTCGATTACCGTCACGGAGAAAGGCTATTGCCACCATCCGGCGACGGGGCAGTTAAATAGTGAACATCCGCTGATTTGCCACGATCTGGGGTTACCCGCAGAACCGCGCTCCCTGCCCGGTGTGATTCTGGCTGCGATCAAACGCAGACGGGAACGCCAGCTACCGGCATTCAGCGTGATGTCCTGCGACAATATGCCGGAAAACGGGCACGTCACGCGCAACGTGATCGTGCAACTGGCTGAGTTGCAGGATATCGAACTGGCGCGTTGGATTGAACAGCACGTCACCTTTCCGTCCACGATGGTGGACAGAATTGTTCCGGCTATCACCGAGGAAACGCTGGAGACAATTCAGGGACAGCTGGGCGTAGTCGATCCCGCGGGCATTGCCTGTGAACCGTTCTTCCAGTGGGTGGTTGAAGATAACTTCGTCAATGGCCGTCCCGCATGGGAAAAAGCCGGTGCGGAGCTAGTACAGGATGTGCTGCCGTTTGAGGAAATGAAGCTGCGTATGCTGAACGGCAGCCACTCGTTTCTGGCGTATCTGGGCTACCTTGCTGGCTATCAGCATATCAGCGAGTGCATGCAGGACAGCGACCTGGTCGCGGCGGCGCATCATCTGATGCTGCGTGAACAGGCGCCGACGCTGCGTACACAGGGTGTCGATCTCGCCGCCTATGCGGATGCGCTGCTGGATCGCTATCGTAACCGTGCGTTAAAACACCGCACCTGGCAAATTGCGATGGACGGCTCGCAAAAACTGCCGCAGCGGATGCTGGATTCGATCCGCTGGCATCTGGCACGCGGCAGTCGTTTTGATGCGCTGGCGCTCGGTGTGGCGGGATGGATGCGCTATGTGGGCGGCGTGGATGAGCAAGGAAAACCGATTGAAATTAGCGATCCACTGAAAGATTTGATCGCTGAAACGGTGCAACGCAGCCCGGAAGGCGAAAGCCGAGTTGCGGCACTGCTGACGCTGACGGCGATTTTTGGTGAAGACTTACCGAAGAACCCTGTCTTTGTCGATGCGGTGACGCAGCATTACCTGTCGCTATTAGCGAAGGGCGTGAAGGAAACATTGCAGGATACCAACTGGTAATATGAAAGCGCGACGGCGGTAGCCGTCGCGTAACTGCATAAGATAGCTGTGAATCATAAAACAACACAGGATGAGGCGAGTGCCGACGATGCCTTGCCCTGTGTCCCCGATCTCACCACGACAGGCGTTGTAACACTGACACTCACCGCGCTAAGCGTGTATCATAAGCGGTAAATTTCTCGGGCAAGCACAGCGGCATGGACACCTCTTTTCAGATCAACAACAACGAACCAGTCAACCAGCAAATTTATCGCGTACTGCGCAAAGACATTGTGGAATGCAATATTCCGCCGGGTAAACTGCTGTCTGAAAAAGAAATTTCTGTTCGTTTTGACGTTTCCCGCCAGCCGGTCAGAGAGGCTTTTATCAAGCTGGCAGAGGCCGGGCTGGTGCAGATCATGCCGCAGCGCGGCACGTTTGTGATGAAGATCTCCGAACAGCGCGTGGCGGATGCCCGCTTTATCCGTCAGGCTCTGGAGTGTGCGATTGCGCGTCGGGCGGCAGAAATGGTGACGGAAGAACAGCTGCTGACGCTGGAGCACAACTTACGCCGTCAGGAACTGGCCGCGCAGAATGATCAGGTGCGCGAGTTTCTCAGCCTTGACGACAGCTTCCATCAGCTTCTGACGCAAATTGCCAACTGTCCGCTGGCGTGGGAAACCATCGAATCGATTAAAGCGACGATGGACCGCGTACGTTTTCTCAGCCTGAGCCAGGTTTCACCACCGCCCAGCCTGATCCAACAGCACTACCTGATTTTTAGCGCCCTGAAAGCGCGCGATCCTGATGCTGCCGAAAAAGCGATTCGTGAACATTTGCAGGAAATGATCTATTCGATCACGCCGATTGCGCAACAGAATAGCGACTGGTTCGAGCACGCCTGAACGCGTTGACCTGAGTGTGTTGAATAGTGGCTTCCCCGTCTCCGGTGGAAGCCATTTCACAGAAGACTACCTGATCGGCTGTGGCAGGGTGATCACCCACAGTTCGTTATCGGCTTCTGGCTTCTCCAACGGTTTGATGGCTAACGTCGTCTCGACCGCCTTGCCATCTCGCGTCAGTTTTCCATCGGCAATAACCTGATAGTCGTCCGCCTTATCTTTCGCTTTCACCGGGGATTGCAGCACGGATTGCAGGCCAAAATCGTTGTCGTTAATGACGGTCAGCGTTTGCTTATCGACCAGCGCCAGACCTTCCACTTTCTCCTGCTGCCAGCCAAGCTTACGCAGATCCACCAGCTCCTGCTTGCTCGCCAGCGTAATGTCACGTTTTTCCAACTGGGCGAGATCGTCAAACTCCGGCGATTTACCGTCAGCATCGAACGGTGTCAGGTCGCTCGCCTTGCTGAGATCGACCAGATAGATGCGGTTCTGCATTTGCTTGTCTTTATCCGCACCTTGCTCGACCAGCAGAATACGCTGATTATCCAGCGCGACGATATCGCCGATCTTGGCATCCTTCGCTTTCTTATAGCTATCGATGTTGATGGGGTAACCCACCATGCGGCTGGTTTTGGTTTCCGGGTTAAACATCACCAGACGCGTAAACTGCGCTTTGTTTTTGCTTTTGCCGTCGATATCCAGCGTGCTTTGCACGGCCATGACGATCGTGCCGTCCGGCAGGCGGGTCAGCCCTTCAAAACCCCGATTCGGCTGACGCCACTTGATGATATTCGGTAAACCGCTGGCGACTGAATGCTCGCTGCCCGCAGGCGTCGGCCCGAATTTTTGCAGGATCTTCCCGCTGGCATCAACGTGAATCAGGAACGGACCGTATTCGTCACACAGCCAGAAGCCGCCTTTGCCGTCCGGCGTAATCCCTTCGGTGTCCAGACCGCGCTGGCTGGTGCTGAGCGGTTGCAGTGCATCGTTCAGCGCCACTTCGTTGGTGGTGCCGATAACGTCCGCGGGCAGCGGCAGGCCGGTGATATTGCCCTCGGCATCGTGCAGCGGGCGCGGATTTATTGCCTCGGCGGCTTTCGCGCTGACCCGAATATCCATCATCAGCGGTGCGTAGTCAGGGCTGGCGAAGATCTTGGCTTCTTTCTCACAGACCAGCGGTGCATCGGCATTCGGGCCGCGATCGGTGACGGTGGTGAACATCAGATCGTCGCCCTGTTTGCCGGTGAAATAGAGGCCGGAGCCAATACCGACAGGCAGACCGTTGGGGAAGTTATGGGCGAATTTGCCCTGATAGGCAACGCGTTCGCTGGCTGGGAAGGTGACGACATAGCGCGTCACTTTCTCACCTTCGGCCTGAACGCTGAATGGCAAAAATCCGGCAACCAGCAGTGCTAACAACGTGTGTTTCATGGGATTAGCTCTTTGATATGGGGCGATTTGACAGAAGTATTGTCGGAGCATAGGGAATCGTCATGTCAGTTTTGTGACCGCATGCTTCATTTTGCAATGAAGCATGCAGTTTTCACGGAATATCCGTCGCTGGCCGGTTCGTTATCCCTTTCCGCGCGGTTTCCTGAAAGCGAAAAAGAGTTGTAGCGTATTGCACAGCACCAGAACGGCGGTGATGACGAAAACCCAGCGGAAGCCCATCAGGGCGGACACGCCGGAACCTACCAGCGGCCCCAGTACGTTGCCCAGATACATGAATGACTGGTTATAGCCGAAGATGCGCCCTGTCACCTGCTGGCTGCTGTATTTGACCAACAGCGCCTGCACGGTTGGCATCAGTGCGCCGTCGGCAAAGCCCAGTAGAAAGCGCAGGATGCCGAGCTGTGTAGGGCTTTGTACCATCGCCATGACCAGGAACAGCAGTACGCTGATCGCCAGTGCGGCTATCAGGACACGATGTGCGCCGATCCGGTCGCCTAAACGGCCAAGTCGCGGGGCGGATAGCAGGGCGGACACGCCGGGAATCGCGGCAATCACGCCGCTGATAAAGGCAATATTGTCGGTGCCGGGGGCCAGATCGCGGATGAACAGAGTCAGGATGGGGCTGATGGAACCGTTCGCCATCTGGATCATCATTGTCGTAATGAACAGGCAGATGATGAGCGCCGGATACGGCAGCGACGCGAAGACGGCTTTTCCGCTGAGCCGATTCTCTTTGGTGACCTTAACCACGCTCTCTTTAATCGCGAAAAGCGTGATCAGGAAGCTGGTAAACAGCATGCCACCAGTGATGAAAAAGACGATGCGCAGCCCGATGTAGTCGGCCATAAAGCCGCCGAATAGGGGGCCGAGAATGACGCCAGCGATCTGTCCGGTCGATAACATGCCCAGCGCCCAACCGCTTTTTTCACGTGGAACCTGTGAGGCGATCAGCGCCATCGCGTTGGGAATGTACCCAGAGGTCAGCCCCATGAGCGTGCGCAGGATGAACAGGTGCCATACGTTGGTTGCCAACCCTTGTAACGACATCACGATCGCCATGCCGAGCGCGGCGCGCAGCAGCATGAGCTTTCGCCCTTTACGGTCGGCGAGGCTTCCCCACAGTGGCGCAACGGCGGCTGAGACGAGGAAAGACGAACTGAAGATCAAACCGGACCACAGGCTTAGCGACTCGTGCGAGTGAACGCCAAGCTGCTCAATGTACAGCGGCAAGAAGGGTAATATCTGGCTCATGGCCAGCCCGGTGAAAAAACATCCCAGCCAGGCAGAGAAGAGGTTAAGTTTCCAGGTTTCCATGGGGGTCGGAACGGGCCTTCATCAGGGAATAACCAATGGCGAAACCGTGGTGACTGTGCGCGAAAAAGTGTGCTAACCGACAGTGAATGGCGCTCAATTGATAACGGACAGTGACTAAAATTTCGTCTTTCATCATGAGCATAGCATAGCCAGCGGCGTATTGGTCACTGATGGTAATGATTCGCAACAAAAGAAAATCAGCGTGGGTATAGGGTGGATTGGGGGAGAGGGCAGGTGAATTTTATTGTGTGACTTACGTCACAAAAAATGTGCTTTTGCTCAACAAGGGTGTACAATTCATCACCATAAAGCGGGGCACTGCCATTAAGACAAGTCATCGCTAAAAAGTCATTCCATCGCGTCATTAAAATAACGAATTAAGTCAAACCAAGGTGAAAAAAGTGCGTAACTTCTTTAAAAAAATGCTGGCGGCTTACCTGAATACTTATAAAGATGTGCCGCCCGGCGCACTGTTCTAAGAGTCTGTGCTATGCAAACAGGCCGCCATCATGGCGGCCTGTGTATTTATGGGGATCCGAGAATCAACGTAACGTGGTTCTCGGATCCCTTTTTTGTGGTGATATTACTTCGTGCTGTAGACCGGAACGGCCGTTACTTCTGGCACGGCTTCGGTCAGGTAAGCACCCGCTGCGCTGCTTCTGGCTTCATTTTCATCAATAAAGCCATAGAACACGCCCTGCGACGCGGAAGTGCCGCGAATTTCCGCATCTCCACGCATCTGCGCATTGCCTGACAGCACAATGCCGCGCTCGAACGCACCTGGCCCCATGAAGACCGTATGCAGCCGCGCGTTATCGCGTACCACGGTATTGCCCTGTAGCACCGTCAGGCCGCCGACAACGGCACGTCCTTCTACCGTTCCGCTCAGAATCGTCGCACGATCTTCAATTCTGGCGTTATCCCTCACCGTCCCGCCGATGACGCGAGCATAAGGCCCGACGTACGCAGTAGGGGCAACATTGGCTGCGTTGGATACCCAGCCGCCGCCGTTGGCGTGACGAGAACCGTTAGCGGTTGGGTTCGGTGCGCCAGGCTGGCTGCCTTCCGGCCAGACGCCGGTGAAATCAGCCATCCACGGATAGCGGTACAGGGAATAATAAGCCTGATCCCACTTGATCTTCTGCATTTGCGACGGCGTGCCCATGACTACCATGTAAATGCCGCGATCGTCCTGACGAATCGTGAAGTTTTTCACCGTGGCAGACGCGCCGCGCTGCAATTCACTGTAGCGAGAAATGCCATCCGAACCGACAGCGACAATCCCCCAACGCCAGTCGGAATTAGGCTGCGGCATGGTTGCCGGATCGTTTTTCAGCCCAGGGAAGCGGGTAATGGCCGATTTACTCTGCACCATGCCACGGAATTTGACGGTGATTTTTGTCGCGCCACTTTCCGGGATCAGCCGGACGATGTTGTAGCCCAACTGCTGCGGAGCCTGATCGAATGGTACGGAGAAGCGACGGAGGCTGGCGCTGGCACCAACAACTGGCTCAAGTGTCGTGGTTCTCAGCAAACGGTCGGCGTTATTCTGGTTGGGCTGTACCGCACCATAGCCGCCGTAGGTTGAACGATAGAAACGGCCACGATCGAAACCGTCTGGATCGACGTAATCCCAGTTGACGTTGTGCATCGCCCAGTCGCCGAAGACATCGTTGAATTCAGACTGGCTCCAGCCCATGTTGGTACGCAAAACGGACAGCGGATCGGCGGTAGACTGACCGCTTTCGCCCCATTTCGGCGCTTTTGCCCACATATCGTTGATGGCGCCATAGCCAAAGCGATTCTTCAGGTATTCCATAAACTGCCAGTTGCAGTAACGGTTACGCGTTGAACCCAGATAAATATGCGAGTAGTTGACCTGCATTTCCGAACAGTGTGCCGACGTACCGCGGAATTCATCCATCTGGTGCGTCATCCAGTTTGCGTGGGATTCCCAAATCCAGCCAACGTAGTTATCGCCTGAACTCTGGAAGCCGCCGGTTTGCCCTTGCAGCGCATGGGTAAATTCGTGCGCCAGCCCCCAGTTATCCTTGAGTGACGCTGGGCCGATCCACATCCCCATGCTGCCACCGCCCGCAATACCTCCGCTGAGCCCAAAGGTCGGGTCGATGTGAATATTGGCTTTATATTTCACGGTCTGTTTGCAATAAGGTTCGGGGAACTCAATTTGTTTAATAAACTTATCCCAAATTTGTTCCAGCTTCTGCCCTGCGGCAACCGCATCGTTGCGGTTAACGTCGTTATTATTCCAGCGGAAGGCAAAGTGCTCAGTCTGGTATTTCACGGAAGGCATATCGGTGATGGAATTATCCACCTGCCAGTTGCCCGCGACACAAGCCTCAGCGGCGTTTGCCGTATTGACCATCAATGCGCCACTTAAAACGAGTAGACAGTTTAGCGGCGTGAGAAGTGTTTTTATTTTTGGCATAAATCCTTTTCCTAGCATGACTATTGCTAATCAGCCTTATTATTTCACGAGAGAGAATTCCTCGGTGATATATAAGACCCCATCCCAAGGCCATCATGGCCTATATCCGTTATACTTCAAGTTACCTGTACGTTGGCTCCTCGTTCACCCCAGTCACTTACTGAGGTAAGCTCCTGGGGATTTACTGCGTCGCCGCCTGCATGTAACTCGAATTATTTAGGATCTATTTTGCTTAAGTAAAAAACATATCGGCCTCTGTAAGAAGAGGCCGACTGGATTATAGATTAATTTTATCTTGTTACCTATTTCATTTTAAATTTTGGTTATGTCCGAGTTTCCTAAAATAAACATGGTTGTTGGTGTAATACTTTATTAACCAATAAAGCAGGCTGGCGGCCAGTAGTGAATTAAATGCCGGTACGCCCCACTCAAAGGCTAATCCGACGATAGCACCGGCAATGCTGGCAATAATAGCGGGCAAGCCAATCAGCGGCGTTTGCGCACTGTCGGGTAATTGGCCTTCGGCACGACTGGTTTCGAGCAATACTTTGTGGGTGCGCAAAATATAATAATCAACCAGCATCACCCCGATAATCGGTGGGAACAGTACGCCTAATAGCGTCAGGAAATCGATAAAGCGGTCAAGAATACCGGCAACGGAAAGCAGTGTGCCGATGAGTCCAATTACCAGCGTGATCGAGACATAGCGTAGTTTCTTCCCCGTGACGCCCTCTATCGCATTGGCGATTCCCAAAGAGGAGGAATAAAGGTTGATATCATTCACACGCAGTGTCGAAAATATCACGGCAATCAGCCCGATGCCGCCAGCGGCCTGAGACATAATCGTCACAACGTCTGCGGTATTGAGCGCGCGAGCAATAATGATGGCGAGGCCATTCACGATAAATTCCCCGACGATAATCGACAGCATCGTCATCCAGAAAACGTGTTTCCCTTTTTGGGAATAGCGCGTCATATCGGGAGTAATCAAACTCGCGACGATACAGCCGCCCACAACCATTGTTGCGCCAGCGCTAATAGAAATGGCTTCACCATTAGGTGCAGAAGCGATCAGTTCAGCAATATTGTGGCCGGAGAGCGTCATGATCGAAATATAACCGACGACGATAACAAACATCGGCACAGCAATTTTGGCCGTGAAGCGTAACGCCCTGAAACCAAAGGCAACCAGCAGCGTCAGCGCCATGCCGGACAACGCAGCAGACCAGCCAAAGCCGAGCTTATCCGCCATCGCAAAGTTAAGCGCTTTGGCGAATACGGCATTCTGGACGCCGAACCAGCCGATGAGGCTAATGGCGATCACTAACCCAATCAGGACGGAGCCAATACGACCAAAGCCGCACCAGCGTGCGAGCAGGCTGCCCGACATCCCTTCTTTCATCCCTGCGTAACCCAGCCCTACGGTCACTACGCCAAAAATGGCGCTGCCAATAAAGATGGCGAGAAATGCCTGGCCTAACGTCATGGAATGGCCGAGTACCGCGCCTAACATAAACTGGTCTAGCGCGGTTAACATGCCGATGTGCACTAATGCCACATTGAAAAAAGGCAGCCGGACACTAAGCGGAACGCGACTGACTGGGTAGTCATCTATTTTTTCCATGTAGATAGGTTCTCTTATATAAATTGAATGCCTTTCTCGATGAGAGAGTTAGGAATATAACCATCGATCCCAAGATGGCGACAAAATTCCTCAAACTGAGGTAATGAATGCGCCTCTGCCTTTTGATACATATTATATATTCTGTTTTCTATTGTTTTTGGTGATATATTCATTTTCCTTGCTATTTCTTTATTTGATAAGCGTTGCAATATCAGAAAAATAATATCCAGTTCTGACTTGGTAAAAATATTTGTCGTTAATTCAGTTTGTAACGTGGTCGGTTTTTTTTGATCTATATATATGAGCGGAGACCTTGTATCCAGAGGCCTGGCGTTCCACATTGTACCGATGCAAAGCTTATTTTCATCAAAGATGGGGATCTTTTCGCTGACGAAGGGGGTCAGCGTTTTCTTTCCATACCAATAGTGTGTTTCGATAACAGTGACTCTTTTTTCACTATTTTCAGTCAGCCTGTCGTGTTCTTTTAAATCGTCAGAAAGTTCCGTCCAACTGGCAGGAAATTCATCATCTAGTCGTCCTTCAATATCAAAACGCATTGGCGTATTGGTATAAAGGTAAGCCGCCTTATTCATGTAAATATGGCGCGATGATAAATCTTTAATACCCCATGGCTCATTTAAACATTCCATCATAATAATCAGATTGCGAATATAATCAGTCATGTTTGCTTGTGATGATGGCATCCTGCCCTCCTTAATAGGTCGGGATTAATTCAGCGGATCAATTTAGCTAAATAATGTCGAGTATGCTTGTGTGCATATCCCGGTAGGTTTCCATATTCTTTGTATCCCAATTTTTCGTAGAACCCCTTGGCCTGGAATTCGAACGTATCTACGTAAGCTAGATGACAACCACGCTTTAATGCTTCTTTTTCAGCAGCTTGCATGAGTTGACGGCCAAGCCCACTTTTACGATGTTTCTCACTAACCCAAAGATATTGAACTTCTAATGCACCCCACCAAGTTCTGGAGATTAACCCTGCGATAATATTATTTTCATCGTCTTTGAAGTTTAAGAATAGAGGGGAGATATCAACCGTGTCGTACTGTTCATTGTGTTTCCAAAGGCTTGCTATTACAAATTCTTCTTCATCTGAATCTGGTGTGTTAGTAATATTTAGATTCATTACAATAAAACCTCATTATTAGCACGCTAAATTATACTTCCAATATGAATCTTTCTTTATCATATCAAACATATTTAGGCAAGAGTGTATTTCACTCGTTCTTAGGTTGCTATAGTGTTCTATGATAAGAAACATAATCTGATAGACATTGATTGTATTTTGATGAAAATCAGAAAATAAGCACGTATTTGCCTCACCAGGGAAAATACCAGATTTTTTATAATAAAAAAGTATGTTTTGTCGGAAAATGTGTTTTTTATGAGGAGGTTACTCCTCTGTTTTTCTCTTTGACTAATTTATCACCCAGCCCGGCTAACACCAGCGAAATGCGCCACGGTTTCGCTGGCATTCCTCTCCTGCCGACCTCCTCTACCTACTGTCTGTTGCAAAAGTCCCTCTTGCTGGCCTGTCGTCATGCAGAATGGATCACTCGCCTGATATTTACTCTTCATAGCATGGAGTCAACACTGTTTGTTTCCTGAATACATTAAATGATGTATATTTTGGTGTATATAATCATGGTGGTTAGAACATGTGAAAGGTGGCTTATGGAGCGCATTCTTGCTGAGAAATCTATTAACATCACTGAGTTAAGAAAAAACCCAGCCAAGTATTTTATTGATGAACCCGTTGCCGTGCTTTCTAACAATCGGCCTGCCGGTTACATGGTCAGTGCCAAGGTCTTTGAAGCTCTGATTGACCTATTGGAAGATAAGCAGGGTAGCGTTCATACCGCAGCGCGTTTCAGGCCAACCGCTGAACGTTTAAGTAATATTGCGGATAATGGGGTGACGCTGCTGAAAAATGCTTCTGATAAGGATCTGAACGAGTTCACGGAATGAGCATCAGGATTTTCAAGTCCACGTTGCTTTGTCAACAATTGAGCCAGCAAGAGCTGGACGATTTAGTTGCGGACTTCCTGTCTTATAAACAGGATGGCGTGTTACCAGATACTTTTGGCTGTGATGCGCTCTATGATGATGATCGCACCTACCCATTGGTAAGAGAAGAACAAGTAGCCCACATCCATCTTGCTGATGCGAATGCTCCTTTCCCCAAGTTCTTACGCCAGTTCAAAAGAACCAGCGATAAAGCCCATTTGGTTTACTGCCAAAGTGCGATGGATCCTGATATCTATCTGCTGATAATCATTTTAAAGCCTGAAGCGCACAAGATGGCACGAGACAATAACAATATGCACAAGGTTGGGATGATGGCAGAAGCGTTCAGAATGAAATATTGAATGGCATCCCAAAATACGTAGGTGCTTCAATATGTCGATTGTTCCATAAGTCTTCCTTTATCACTTTCCACAAATAGTCGCGCTGCCGCTGGCCGTCCTTGGGCTGAGCGGACTGTTATAAATTCCTCGTATGTTCTTTTTGTAACAATGCTTTGTTAACGGTATGGTGATTTGTTCTTTTCTATCTATTTGTATTTTAATTAAATTAATCCTTGCGTTGAAATGACAATAATAATGCGTATAGTTATCATTTGCTTTTCTGTGCAAATGTTGACAAGAAACGCCTCAGCATCTCGCCAAAATCACCATCAGTTAACCGAGGATATACCATGTCTTTTAGAGTTACTCGCGCCGGAAAAACGCGCGTTTGTGATTCTTCGCTGGCCGGAGTAAAACCATTCGGAGTCTCTCTTCTTGCCCTGTTGATTTCAGCCTCTTTCCTGCCTGCTCAGGCTGTTGCCGAAGAAAACCCTGCTTCAGGCGATACGCTCGTTGTCAGCGCGAACGCCAATGCTAACGCCGAGGCTAGCGACCCGCAGGATTACAGTGTGAAAGTCACTAACGCCGGAACGAAGATGACGCTGACGCCGCGTGATATCCCGCAGTCGGTGAGCGTCATCAGCCAGCAGCGTATCGAAGATCAGGGCCTGCAAACGATTGGCGAGGTCATGGCGAACACGACCGGTGTGTCCTCCAAAATTATCGATTCCGAACGTGTGACGTATTTCGCTCGTGGTTTCCGTATCACTAACTACCTGTTCGACGGTATTCCGACGGTCGTTAACGAAATCTGGGATTTTGGTGATTCAGGTTCAGACACGGCGATCTACGATCGTATCGAAGTAGTGCGCGGGGCGACGGGGCTAATGACCGGAACGGGCAACCCTTCTGCCGCCGTAAACATGGTGCGCAAACATGCGGACAGCCGCGAGTTCAAAGGCTCGGTATCCGGCAGCTACGGCTCGTGGGATAAACAACGGATGGTGGCCGATCTGTCTGCGCCGCTGACGGAGTCCGGTAATGTGCGTGGACGCGTCATTGCGGGCTATCAGGATAACGACACCTGGCTCGATCGTTACCACAACCGCAAAAAATTCCTCTACGGCGTGATTGATGCTGATGTCACAGATTCCACCACGTTGTCGCTTGGTTATGATTATCAGGAAGCCAATACCGATAGCCCAACGTGGGGCGGATTGCCGACGTGGTTCACTGACGGTAGCCGTACACATTTCAGTCGTAGTTTTAACTCCGCACCGAACTGGAGCTACTCCGATAAAACATCGCGAAAAGTCTTTGCCGATCTGACCCAACGTTTTGATAACGGCTGGCAGGTGCGGATGAACGGAACGCATGGCGAAACCAACTTCGATTCCAAGCTGATGTATGCCAATGGTTTCCCGGATAAAGATACCGGGCTGCTTGTTGATCCGTATGGTAATAATGTCGGTGCTTACGGTGGCTGGAATAAAGGAACCCGTAAGGTTGATGCGATTGACACTTACGCCTCTGGTCCGTTCGAGCTACTGGGACGCCAGCATGAGCTGGTGTTAGGCGGCAGCTACAATCGACAACGCAGTCAGTTCTATAACACGCAATCCACGATCAGCTCGGCAGACATGGGTAATTACTATAACTGGAATGGCAATATTGCCGATCCAGCCTGGGGCCCTTGGGCGGACTATGAGCACTCAACTACGCGTCAAAAATCGCTCTATGCCTCGGCGCGTTTCTCTCTGGCCGATCCGCTACACCTGATCGCGGGCGCGCGGTATACCGACTGGAGCATCATTGGTTCGACGGGGGATACCAGCAATAATCGCGTCACGCCTTATGTTGGCTTGGTGTATGACATCGACGATACCTGGTCGGCGTATGCCAGCTATACCGATATCTTCCAGCCGCAAACGCAGAAAGATATTAATAAAAAATATCTGTCTCCGACGACGGGTAAAAACTACGAAACGGGCGTTAAAGGGGACTGGTATAACAGCCGCCTGACGGCATCGGTATCCGTTTTCCGCATTGAACAGGACAACGTGGGGCAATCAACGGGAATCGCGATTCCTGGCGGTGGCGGAGAATTTGCCTATCGTTCAGTTGATGGTGTCGTTAGCAAAGGGATCGAATTTGAAGTGAACGGCGCGGTGACGGATAACCTGCAAATGACGTTTGGCGGTTCGCGCTATGTTGTTGACGATCGGGACGGTCAGTCGGTTAACCCAGAGCAGCCGCGCACGTCGTTCAAGTTGTTTACCCGCTACCAGTTGCCAACGCTGCCGGATTTGACCGTTGGCGGCGGCGTGAACTGGCAAAATGGTATCTGGCAGGAAGGCTCTGACCCGCAAAACACCACGCTGCGCGCCGAGCAGGGCAGCTACGCGCTGGTTAATCTGTTTGGCCGCTATCAGGTGACCAAGCAGTTGGCGGTACAGGCGAATGTTAACAACCTGTTTGATAAAGAGTATAGCGACTACCTTGCACCTTATGCCGTGTATGGCACGCCGCGTAGCGTCTCGATGACCGTCAACTATGCATTTTGACGATCAACGCTTTCTGATGATCGATAATGCTGTCTAAATCTTAAGTAAATGATCATCCCCCGCCGACAACATCGGCGGGGGATGTTATCAACGAACCAGCGATGGCCGTTTGGCGTTAAACGACCAGTTGGGGATTAAAAACTGCATACCGAGCGCGTCGTTACGGTTTTTATCCGGTAGTGACTGATAAAGCCGATGCGCCTCCTCTACCCGTTTCCTGTTCAGCGTAATCCCTAATCCCGGCCCTTCCGGCAAGTGCAAATGGCCTTTTTCAATTCGCGGGGCTTCATGCGTGAGCTGCTGTCCATCCTGCCATATCCAGTGGGTATCAAACGGCGTGATGCGTTCGCCCGGCGCGGCTGCCCCCAGATGCGCGACCATGGCGAGCGAGATATCGAAATGGTTGTTGGAATGGCAGCCTGTAATCAATCCCCATTCCTGGCACAGCTGCGCCACGGTGTTGGCATGGCGCATGGTCCAGAAATGCGGGTCGGCCAGTGGAATATCGATAGCGTTTAGTTGGAGCGCGTGGTTAAGCTGACGCCAGTCGTTAGCAATCATATTGGTTGCCACGGGAATGTTAGTGGCGCGCCGGAATTCGGCGAGGGTTTCCCGGCCGGAATAGCCGTTCTCTGCGCCGCACGGGTCTTCCAGATACGGTATTTGCCCCTGTAGCTCCCGCCCCAAACGTATCGATTCATCCAGAGACCAACTGGCGTTGGGATCCACGGTAACCCGCGAGCCGGGGAAGTGACGCAGCAGCGCTTTTACCGTCTCAACCTCTTTTTCGCCGTGATGCACGCCGCCCTTGAGTTTGAAATCGTTAAAGCCGTAGAGATCGCTGGCGGCTTCCGCCAGACGGATCACGCCGTCGCTGTCCATGGCTGCCTGATGGCGCAGATAAAACCAGTCATGTTTTCCGGTTTCGCCGGGCAGGTAATTCATGTCGGTTTTCGTGCGGTCGGCGATGTAAAAAAGGTATCCGAGAATCGGAATCGACTCGCGCTG
Source organism: Pectobacterium sp. HCp5_1 (assembly GCF_032905925.1). Taxonomy (NCBI): domain Bacteria; kingdom Pseudomonadati; phylum Pseudomonadota; class Gammaproteobacteria; order Enterobacterales; family Pectobacteriaceae; genus Pectobacterium; species Pectobacterium sp. HCp5_1. The sequence continues at coordinate 9,774 of NZ_JAUMIO010000010.1, read as the reverse complement.
CTTACCGCTGGCCAACAATTCTGCGACCTGAAGGTTTAAGAACTGCCCGGTCAGATCCAGTAGGGCGGCTTCCGTCGCGGCTACCGCGTTATAAAATTTCTCCGGGTTCATCTGTGGAATGTGAATGGCGGTGTTATCGCTCTGCCCGCTACTCAGGTTGCGCTTATCGCTTTTAAACAGCGTGCTCAACGTCGTGTTCAACTTGAGTAATGAGGTTCCCTCCACCTGCGGAATAAAATCGTTGAGCACCGCGAGTGTACTGGAATGGCAGGGGCATTCTCCTACGCCGGTATGGCCCGCGCTGTCTGTCAGCGTCACCAGAATGCGGGTGAAGTAGCAGTTGTGCGCACCGCCAATATTCAAAAGCATGCTGTCATATCCGGCGACCGGAATGACCTCCATTTTTTTAATGATAGGGCTGTCAGACATTTCGATGCTCCATAGGTTTGAATGAACTGGGCGGCGTGGTATGTGTATTACGCAGCAATAAGAACAGACCGGTCACGACGGAAACCGCAGTCAGGGAATAGAGCCCGCCCGTTGTGCTGCCGGTTTTTAATTCCAGATAGCCAAAGACGGTAGGCGCGACGAAGCCCCCGAGGTTGCCGATGGAGTTGATCAGGGCGATCCCCGGTGCGACGATGGAGGCAGGCAGGTTGCCCTGCGGCATCGGCCAGAAGAAGGTGGCGCTGACCTTTGATCCAATGCAGGCAACGATCATGGCGAAGAAGCCGAACCACGGCGATCCGATCGTCGCCATGAAAGTACCGCAGGCGGCAATCAGCATGGCGACGCCTAGTGCTTTAGGTAAGTGCTGGCGATGTTTGTCGCTGAATTTACCAACCAGGTTGATGGCGATGATGGCGCACAGCCAGGGGATGGCGGTAAGCAGCCCTATACCGAAACTGCTGAATCCCTGAATGCGTTGGATAATCTGCGGGAGCCAGAACACCAATGTGTAACCCGTCATGGTCATGGTAAAGAAGATGGCACAGTAGAACAGCGTTCTGCGGTCCGTCAGTAAGCGCAGTTTTCCGGTGTTTTCCTGCTGTGCATCGCGCTCTATTTCTTCCTGCTGTAGCTGTTGCCCGAGCGCCTGCTTCTCTTCTGCGCTGAGCCAGCGGGCTTTATCAGGGCTGGATACCAGCACAAAGGCTGCCAGAATCCCGACCAGAATCGATCCCGCGCCTTCTAAAAACATCACCCATTTCCAGCCTGCGATGCCGAGGAAATCATGCATCATCAGGATGGCTCCCGTAATCGGGCCGGAGAAGAGAAACGCCCCCGCGCTGGCACTGAGGATCAGCGCCGTTGCCCGGCCACGCCAGGCGTTAGGCACCCAGAGCCGGAAGTAATACAGCACGCCAGGGAAGAAACCCGCTTCGGCTACGCCGAGCAAAAAGCGCAGGACATAAAACTGCATCGGGCTGGTGACAAAGCCTGTCGCGACCACGACGGCTCCCCAGGTAATCATGATGCGTGTCAGCCACACCCGCGCCCCGAATTTCTTCATCATCAGGTTACTGGGGACTTCAAACAGCGCATAGCCGATAAAGAAAAGCCCTGCGCCAAGGCCAAATGCCGCCGCGCTGATACCGGCATCGGTCTGGAGTTCTGCTTTTATAAATCCGATATTTGACCTATCTATCTGATTAATAATCAACATAATGGCCAGCATCGGGATAATGCGCTTGAAGAATTTGGCAATGGCTGAGGCGAGATACGCCTCTCTGGTGCGGTTAGATGATTCGGTTATTGTCGTTGTCATTTTTACACCTCGCGTAAGTAGGTTACGAAAGTGTTATAGAAAATGAGTGAAAGGAATAACCATGTGCAGATGCCCAGCATGCGTTGGGCTACTCCACAGTGGCGGCGAAAATGAAGGCGGCCAGCGCGATTAGGAAAAAGTGAGGAAATATCACGTCTGCGACGGCGGTCACAGCCTGACGGGGGAGGCAATTAACTGCGTCACTCGCATGCATGACCTCATTCGTGAAGGATCGCAGTTTGTTATCGTGATGCACTCTCCGATCCTGATGGCGTATCCCGATGCCACTATCTTTCAGTTCGTATAGAAAGGCATCCTACGAAGATGACACGCGACAAAATAATTGATAAATTACCTATTCATTTTCTTATTCATTTGCTTATTCATTTATCTATTCATTGAGTGGTTTTTCATTATGACAAATCGATCTGACATGATACGCCAAATGCTACGTTCAGGGCCAATGACTGTAAGGCAACTAACTGATATTTTTGGTGTTAGTCAGCCAACTATTTCCCGGGATTTAAATTTACTTGGTGATGATGTTGTTCGAATTGGAGCGGGTTCATCTATTCAATATGCTTTGCGTGACGCTTTTCGTGGGTTTAGTTCTGCCCCTATTTACCGTATAACCGAGATGGGGCAAGTAACATCACTTGGCAAACTCATTCCGGTTCATCCAGACGGATTTGTCATGGAACAGACTGACAAAGTGAGTCTCCACAGTGACGGGCTGCCGTGGTGGTTATTTGACATGCGACCGCAGGGCTATCTTGGACGAGCGTATGCATTAACATATTCAGCCGAGCTTGGTTTACCTCCTAACCCTGAAGACTGGACAGACTCTGATGTTATTAGAGCCTTGCTAGCGCATGGGCACGATGCTGTAGGGAATCTATTGATAGGGGAGCAGGCAAGAAACCAATTTGTGGAGATGCCGTTACCTACTCCCGTTGATCGAGCCACAGCCTATCCCACGCTGGCATTGGCTGTTAGCTCCGGCGAGGTACCGGGTTCATCTGCTGGAGGTGAGCAACCAAAATTTTGTACCTATACAGAACGCGGCCATGTTCTAGTGAAATTCACGGCTCTGGACAATAACCCTATAAGCGAACGCTGGCGCGACCTGTTACAGGCCGAACATCTTGCGTTGAAAGTGCTGGGAGTAGACACAGAGGTGTTTGATTTTGGAGGGCGACGCTTCCTTGAGATCCCGCGGTTCGACCGTGCAGGCCTGCTAGGACGTATTGGTCTCTTTTCTTTACGAGCGCTGGAGGCGGAGTTTGTCGGCCGAGCGAGGGAATCTTGGCCCGTTCTGATTAATGAGCTGGTTAAGCTGAAGCATGTTCATCCTGATGCTGCCATTGGCACGGCACGGCTTTGGGCGTTTGGGACGCTGATCGGCAATACCGACATGCACCACGGTAACCTGTCTTTCATTAGTAGCCATGGCCGCCCATATCACCTTGCGCCAGCCTACGACATGCTGCCAATGGGTTTTGCCCCTCGATCCGGTGGTGATATAGTGGATACACTTAGATCGGCGACACTACTTGACGTGATCAGCGGGGAAATCTGGCAGGAAGCATTGGAGTTGGCAGAGAACTTCTTAGCGTTAGCCCGTGATTGCAGCCGCTTCTCCGTCAATTTTGATCCATGTCTTGCAGCGTTGCGTAGCCACCTTGATGAGGCGAGTGCGCGTATATCGCGCTTGGGATAATGACCCTGAATCGCTACTGATTCTAGACCACTGCGAATGAATGGCTGAACCGCCAGTGTTTGGTAAAAAACAGGGGCGGCCTCGACTTTTCCCTCAACCCGCTATAAATAGCTCAAGGTAAAATTCGCCGTTGCCATGAAATCGCCGGACTGAATCAGATCGTCGCGTATCTTTTCGATGCGAGCGGAAAAGGGAATGGCGTTGTCCCCGCTTCGCAGCACAATACTGTCCGTGCTGTTATTGATGCCGACCAGTTTGTTCGCATGATAAATGCCAACCGCGATGCCTTTGGCACCGGAAGGCGTATCCAGCGCCAGCCGCTTGGGCAAGAGCGGTTCTTCTGTGCCTGAAAAACGGATAGTGACGTTTTGGTAGGTATCCAGATTACAGTCCGTGAGGTTGATCGTGAAGTCATGCCAGTCGCCGTAGCGATTGGCTTTTAACGTGCGCTCAGAGACTTCACTCATGTCCACCACAATCGCCTTGCTCTCCGTACTCACATTACAGGCGGCGTTGACGACTAAAACGTGGAAGGTCACTTCGTGATCGTCCAGCATGGTCCTCTGCTGCGCGAAGGATGTACCTGAAGACAGCGCGATGATGCCAAGTGTAAAGGCGAGTAGAGGGCCGCGCGACGTGGCTTTCGCTACCGTATTGTTGTTCTTTATCATCGTTACGATCTCGCGTAGGAAGACGGATTAATGATAATTAAACCGTAGGATAATATTTTTCTCGGCATCGCCTATTACGGCGGGGCCAGCCGCATAGAGCCGAGCCGTATAACGCCGTTCAACCTGGCCGCTCGATGCCGTCAAGCCGTCAACCAGACCGATGAACTGGTTAAACACCACGTTATTGCCGCTGCGTGTATCTTCGATCTTCAGCGTAGCGCCATTTCCCATGTTTATACCGTCTATCCCGACGAGTGAATTTCCCCGCGACGAGGCATCAAAGTTGATGTCCAGATCGAAACCCTTGCCGCAGTCTTCTCCGCCGTCGGTCGATACGTTGATGTAGAATTCCTTTTGTGCCAGTTCGTTAGCCTCCGTACCTGACCACGCTCGGACCGTATCAAAATCGACATAGCTGTCGGGCGAGACGTTGATTTTCGCGGCGCACTGCATAATGTCGATGCCGTGTAGCCCTGACAGGCTGAGACCATAGTTGCTGTTGGGTTTGTTGTTGATGCCTCCTTCACCGTCGATCTGGAAGACGCGTAGCGAATCGACGCCCGCCGTGGTATCGGTAATATTTCCCGTTTTTTCGAGGTAGAGCTGCACCGTGACATTCAGCATGGTCGGGTTGGACGGCGGTGACGAGCCGCTTGGACCGGGTAAGATCCATTGCCCCGTGGATACGCGGGATGCGGTGGTGCCGCCGTTGGTAATCACCCCGAGATCTTGTCCGTTATAGATGATGCCAATCCCGACCCCTTGGCTGATGACTTTGCCTTCAGGGTTGGGATAGAAGTAGGACATTTCGCCCTGCGGGCGCACGGATTTATACGCCCAGCAGGCCAGGCTGCGGGTATAGGGTTTTGATGTCCACAGACGGCTGCCAATCGGCAAGGTCGCAGGGATCTTTAGCGTACCAATATCCTCATAATCGTTTACCGGGCCGGTCACGGTGCCCAGCCGGCATTCCAGCGCGCTGGCGTTAAACGCCGTTAAGCCGAAAAAGAGCGACGCGCAGAGGGCGACATGGCGATGTTGACGAGCAGCTAACCAAGACATAGCGGTTCCCCGTGGCTTATTTACGGATGGCGGGCTGGCACTGGTTTTGTGCGCAGGTAAAAGGCAACTCCAGATGGCCGCCGTAGTCATTGACGTAGTACAGATAGAAGCGATCGACCGCGCCGTCATTCACCTCAACCGACAACGTTGAGCGTGGCGCGACCATAAAGGCGTTTCCCTTCAGTAGGCTGGTGGGGTTGGCGCGCGTCGCTTTAGGCTGTTTCAGGATGCCGCTGACCGTGATGTAGTACGGCGTGGGGTTTTCTACCTGAAAGGTGTTTCCCGTTTTGCGGACGATCAGTTTTTCCTGCCATATTTCGTCTTTGGCTGGCTTTACGCCACGGGGGCGGAAGAACACCTTAATTTCAGACTGAATGGCTATCTGTAATACGTTGGGCTTGTCCGTCTTGGGCGGAATTTCCCGGACGTTAAGGTAAAACAGCGATTCGCGGTCGGTTGGCAATTGGCTGATTTGTTCTGTTTTGACCAGACGGATCAGGCTATATCCTTTCGCTTCTATGCGCTGTAGCGGCGGCAATACCATCAGCGGCGTTGTCACTTTATTGTGCCGATCGTCCGTCAGCCAGGACTGCGCCAGAAACGGGTTCTCCACGTTTTGGTTCATCAACATGACCGTCGCCGATTGCTCCTCATCGTTAAAAATAACGCGGGTGCGATCGAGGCTCAGGGCGCTATAGGCTGTGGGCATCAAAAACAGGCAGCCGATGAGGAATCCTGCTGCTCGCTGATAAAATGTGTGTTTCATAACGTACTCTCCAGATTTTTCTCTTTCTTCGCGCCGCTTATTTACAGGGAAGCAGCAGGGCATCAAGGTGATTTAAGGTGGCGGGCAGGGTGATGGCGCACTGTGTTCTGCCCTCCCAGATGACGGACAGCGTTTCGTCAGGCGATACGCCCGTGATATAGGCCTGCCCGCCGTTGGCGATCATGGCGATATCGCGGCCTTTCTTGTTTTTGATCTGGGCGGCGAACGGGGGATTTTTGCCATCGGGCAGCGCCACGTGCGCCATGATTTTTGCCCCGCTCACCACGTCGAATTTACGGTAGCCAATGGCACCTTCGGTCAGCGTGCCCTGAACGACCGTCGTCACCGCTTCAATGTGTTGCGGTAATTTTTGAAGATCAATGCGGGTCGAGACGTCGTAGTAGCTGCTGGTGCCAGCAATCACGGCCAGCCCATAGCGGTTGGTCTCGACCTGACTACCGGTGAACGGTACGCCCGCCTGTTCGGTATCGACCATGATGCGGGTGCCGCCCTGATTGCCTTTCGGGTGTGCTGCGACGCCGTGGCGGGTAGCGGTAATCCCGCCGCGCAGTGAACCATTCAGGTAGGTGTAGCGATCCTGCTGCCAGGCGACGCCCACGGTGGCATCCGTCATCGGTGCCAGATGGGTATAGTTGCCGCTCAGATAAGTATTCTCTTTACTGTCATGTCGGGTGCTCAGATTCCAGGTGCGGCGCGGATCGGCGTTATTGGAATAGGTCAGCGCCTGATTGCTGCCGTCGTTATAGCGCCCCATGCTGTAGCTCAGACGATCCTTCTCGCCGAGCGGGATAGAAAAGCTCAGATACAGGCTGTCATCGGTACGGCGGTTGAATTCGGTGCGATAGACCGAGATATTTGCGGCAATGCCTTTAACTGCGCCGATATCGAAATATTTGTTCAGCGAAACCCCATAGCGATCCTGCTCGGCTTCATTCCAATAGGTTTGGCGCGTATAGGTCACGTAGGTCGACAGCCCGCTCAGCAGGGGAGATGATTCCCGCGTCGCGAAGTTTTTGGAGAGCGTAATGGTGTAGCGCTCTTTTTCATTGCGATAGCGGCTATCGAGATTCAGCGCATAGAGATACTGCGCCATGCTCATGTAGGTCTTTTCTGAAAAGCGGTAGCCCGCAAAACTGATCTGGCTATCGATCGAGTTGAAGTATTTAGACCAGTTAAGTGAGAAAGCATGCCCCATTTGTGACGAGGACGTTGCTGGCAGCGTCGCGCGTGACTGTGTGATATCCGCCGACAGCGCACCCAGCAGGTAAAGGTTTTTCCCGATGCCTGCCGACCAGGACTGGTAGCCATCGGATAATATGCTGCCGCCGTACACCGACCACGCGTTAGATAATCCCCATGAGGCTTCAGCAGCAGAAAAGGCCGGGCCTTGCAGACGATGGTTGGTATTCGAGGGTTTACCCGCGGCGAGTTTATACTGCACGTGTCCCGGCCGCGTCAGGTAAGGCAGGTTGGCTGATTCGGTCTGGAACGTTGTCACCGTGCCGTCTTCTTCCGTCACGCGCACATCCAGCGTACCGCTGACGCCGTTCTTCATATCCTGAATGGCAAAGGGGCCGGCAGGCACGGTGGTTTCATAGATCAGCCTGCCATTTTGCGTCACGGTTACCGTCGCGTTGGACTTGGCGACGCCGCGAATTTCGGGCGCGTAGCCGCGCAGCGAAGGGGGAAGCATGTTCTCGTTATTGGCTAATGACACGCCGGTAAAGCGATAGCTATCGAACAGGTTGCTGCTGAAATACATTTCCCCCAGCTTGAGATCGGCTGAAAGCGTTGGCAGCGGACGATAGGCGTAAAACTGATCCCACGAGAAACTATCGCGATTCGCGTTGCGCGATTTTTGCAGAAAATAGCGGTAATCGGCACGATAGCGCCAGGCTCCCTGATTAAATCCGGTGGTGCCGTAGCTGCTGAGGTAGTGTGATGTGCCTCTGCCATTGGTCTCACGGCGTACGTTCCCAACGAGGTTATAGTCCAGCAACGCACCGCCGATGCCGTGGTCCCACTGTTCGGGTGGAATCCAGTTGCGATCGCTGTACGCTAGCCAGGCCTGCGGGATCGTAATATTTAGCGTTCCCATGCCTATCTGGTTAGAGACGGTGACGCCAGCAATAGGCGTCAGATCGACACATGCGCCGTTATTCCATAATTCGGCTTTGTCACGCGCCTCTTTTTTCAGCGCCAGTTTATCGACGAGTTCGGGTGAGAGACAGGCTGTTGGCCGAGCGCGATGATTGCCTTCCGGCAGGTAGTTAATCATCTGCTGCTGTATTTCACGCGCGTTGACTTTTATTGATAAAAGATAGGTGCCGGGCGTGACATATTCGGGATCGGAAAAATGGCTAAGATCAATGTCATTACGATCGTCGACATCCAGTACGTTAACGTTAAATTCCGTTGCACTGAGCGATGCTGTATTCAAAGAAAAAATAAAAAAACCGTAACGAAATAGCGCGGGTTTTATTTTTTCTTTGAACGTAATATTTTTCATTGCCATAGGAATAGGTGCTTGAAAAGATGTCGCGTTGTGGTTATCCATTCATGTATTTCGACATGTGGAATGAATAGGATAATAGGGGAGGAAGCCTCCCCGTTTTTACGGATACCCTGTTGTTAGCGCAATAGATTGTTAGCGCAATAGAATTTTATTGATAGGACACAACAAAATTAGCCGTGCTGGCGAAGGAACCTGTCGTGATGACTGGCGATTCCCCTTCCTGTGGCGTTGGCAGTTTGGCAACATAAGACGTGAAGGAGAAAATATTATCTCCATTTGCCAGCGGCGTAGCAGGAACGGCTGGTGTGGTTCCGTCGAATTTAATTTTTTCGCCGATGCGTTCTACGGCAATACCTGCACCGGTTGCACTGCCGTTTAATGCCAGCAGTTCATTATTGGTGCCAGATGCTACGCCGCCGGAGAAAACAATTTTGGCACTGGTTGCGGTATCCAGGCTGCAATCTTTTAATGTGATATCAAACGGTTTGATTTCTGACGTGCCGCCGTTTTCCAACACCGTTTTGCTGATTTCGCCAAACTCGATCGTTTGGTGCAAATCTTCCTGAGATACTGAGCAGGGCGTATCAATAATTTTTCCTTTAAACGTCACCGATCCATTATGTGAATCTGCGGCATGTGCGCCGACAGAAAATATCACGGAGATGAGGGATGCCAGGGTGATCTTTGATAATTTCATATTATGCTCTCTCGGTTGGTTACTTTATTTAAAAAATGGGCACGACTCGCATGAATGTTCACGCATTCATGCATAACGAGTAATGCCTTCTCTTTTGTAATGTCTTTTCTGACGGATTGGTGGTTCGTCGTGTTTCATGCGGTGAATATATTTCCGCTTGCCTAACCAACGACGCTGAAACTGGGGGTATCGTAGTGTTGAATGATTTTGTGGTCAAATATATTGAATTAATTATATTTATTTAGATTAAATGTTTTAAATTTACATTTATTTAGTTTTTTATTCTGTTTTGTTGTTTTCATGTTCCAGAGTGAAATTATAAGCTATAAATATAATTATCAAGATAATTTATTTAATTCAATATGTTACTTGTTATTCAGCGTCTTTGTAATGTGTTAGTGCAGAATATCTATTGGTTGGTAAAAATAATGGGTAATGACTCTAATTGGTTGAATTGACTTATATTGCTCGCTTTTGAGGTTTTCTTATGGCCAGCGTTACTGTTCATTGTCCCCGTTGTCAGTCTGCTCTGGTTTACCGACATGGGCAGAACC